>NZ_JBFUJD010000105.1:0-14571 GCF_056401555.1 Caulobacter sp. P4_E5 | reverse complement strand
ACGTCAGGGTGTATGGTCATCGTGCCTGTCCCTGTGATGCGAGGTCCGCGCCAACGGCCTCGTGCAACTGTTCAGGTGTGGTCTAAAGCGGGCGGGGATCTGGCCGGCTAACGGTCTCAAGACCTGGGACCCAACGATCTCCCGCCCGTGACCAATCTCTCACAGTTTCGACACACAGGGACCCAGGGGCCGCCGCACTGCGCTCGGCCCCTGGGTCCCGGATCGCGCAAGCGCGTCCGGGATGACGAGGGGTGTGGGGCAAACGCAAGCTGGCTATGGCTCTAGAGCTTGAAGGTTCCCGCCTCGATCTTGGCGTACATCGGCTTGGTGATCTTCACATAGCCCTTCACGGGATCGCGGAAGTACAGCGGATCCTTGGTCTTGGTCGGGTCGAAGCCGTCCTTGACCAGGTCGATCTTGCGGTACTTGAAGGTGCCGGTGGTCTCGATCGCCTTCTGCAGACGTACGAACAGCGGTCGGGCGTAGCTGGCCAGGTGCTCGTCGACATGCTTGCTGAACGCGGCCATGTCGAAGTCCTCGGCAGTGACCAGCGCGGCCATGCCCGCCTTGCCGTCGAGGTCGCCGACCTTGACGCCGTAGACGTTGATCTCCTGCACGCCCTCGAAGCCGGCCAGCCGCTCGGCCACCTCGCTGGTGGCGACGTTCTCGCCCTTCCAGCGGAAGGTGTCGCCGATGCGGTCGACAAAATAGATGTAGCCGTCGCCGTCCACCTTCATCAGGTCGCCGGTGCGGAACCAGGCGTCGCCCTTGGCGAAGACGTCGTGCAGCACCTTCTTCTCGGTGGCGGCCTTGTCGGCGTAGCCGACGTAGTTTGAGCGGGCGTCGTTGGCGATATGGCCGATGCACTCGCCGACCTCGCCTGGCGAGACCTCGACGCAATAGCCGTTCGGACCGCGCACCGGCTCCTCGCTCTCGACGTCGAACTTGACGATCCGGATGTTGAACTTCTTTCTCAGATAGCTCGGGATCCGGCCAATCGCGCCGCGGCGGCCGTCGAAGTTGAACAGCGAGACATTGCCCTCGGTCGCGCCGTAGAACTCCAACACCTCGCCGACCTTGAAGCGGTCCAGCATGTCGTTCCAGACGTCGGGCCGCAGGCCGTTGCCGAAGATCATGCGGATCTTGTGGGCGCGCTCCAGCTCGTGCTCGGGCTGGTTGGCCAGATAGCGGCAAAGTTCGCCGATATAGACGAACATCGTGCAGTTCTCGCTGACCACGTCGGGCCAGAAGTGGGTCGCCGAGAACTTCTTGCGCAGTAGGACCGAGCCGCCGTTCAGCAGGGCCGCGCCCATGGCGCAGAGGCCGCCGGTGGCGTGGTACAGCGGCAGGGTCACGTAGATGCGATCGCTCTGATTGGCTCCGGTCGAGCCGGCGAAGCCGCGCATGTACAGCTGGGCGCGCATGTGGGTGATGCGCGCGGCCTTGGGCAGGCCCGTCGTGCCGCTGGTGAAGATGAAGAGCGCCGTGTCCTTGGCGGTGATGCCGTCGCGGGCGGTCTGGCGGTCGGGGCGCAGCTGACTGCAGCTCTTCAGCGCCTTCACCAGATCGCGCTGCTCGCCGGTGGCGGGCCCCAGCACCCACTGCTGCATGTGACGCTGCAGCTGGCCCTTCACATCCTCGAAACAGGGCGAGGTCTCGGAATCGACGATGCAGTGCAGGGCCTGGGAGATGTTCAGGCAGTGGGCCAGGGCCGCGCCGGTCAGCTGGTTGTTGATCAGGGCCGTGGACACGCCGACCTTGGTCAGGCCGTACCAGATGGCCATGTACTCCAGCCGGTTAGGCATGAAGAGCGCCACAGTCTGGCCCCGGGTCAGCCCCTGCCCCTTGGCCCAGTGGGCGTAGCGGTTGGCGATGGCGTCCAGCTCGGCGTAGGTGACCGTCTTGCCTTCGAACGTGATCGCCTGGCGGTCGCGCCACTTGTCGACCGCGGCCTCGAGGTCGTCACAGATCAGGTTGGTGCTGTCGGGAGCAATGGACTTCACGCGCTTGAGCGTCCGGGACAGTCCCTTCAGGAACCGGATCTCCCGCTTAATCTTCTGACGCAGACGCATTCGGCTCTCCCTTCAAACAACCATTGGAGAGCGCCGCGCGACCGGTCAAGACGCCGCGCGTTGCATCGCAAACCTTTCGCCGTTCGTGCAAACGGCGCCCTAGCCCGGAACGCGGAAGCGGACTTCGCTGCGCTTGAAGTCCATCGAGACGGTCTCGAAGTTCCGCAGGATGTCCGTACCGATCACGATCGCCGGCTGCTCGTGAAAGCCCCAATAATCAAAGGTATGGATCGCGCCGATGATCAGCGGCACGTTCCGCAGCGTCATCTTTCCGAACGTCAGGCGTGACAGGACCGCGGTGCGCCCGGGCAGCACCTGGCCGGTGACGCTGCGCAGTTCGGTGTCGGCCAACGAACCCAGCACGGCGTTGTTCCGGCGCGCCGCCTCCAGCAGGGCCAGGTTGCCGATGGTGGCCATCGAGCCGCTGTCGACGAAGGCGATCAGCCGCTGAAGCGGCATGAAGGCGTCGATCAGGGTGAGACCGCCGGGCAGCAGCTTGGCCTCGACGGTCACCGTCTGGGCGTCGGCCAGGGGCAACGCCTCGCCCACCGTCATCCGCCGCCGCTTGAAATCCAGCAGCAGGCTGGCGCGGTCCAGCCACTCCAGACCCAGGACGCCGTCGATGCGCAGTTGCTCGCGCGGCAGGATCGCGACCGTCATGTTCGCGCGCGAGCGCTTGCCGACCGACAGGGTGGCGACCTTGGCCGTCTCCACGGCCTGGGAACCGG
Source organism: Caulobacter sp. P4_E5 (assembly GCF_056401555.1). Classification (NCBI taxonomy): domain Bacteria; kingdom Pseudomonadati; phylum Pseudomonadota; class Alphaproteobacteria; order Caulobacterales; family Caulobacteraceae; genus Caulobacter; species Caulobacter sp. P4_E5. Next base: position 11,771 of record NZ_JBFUJD010000105.1, on the reverse strand, counting down.
CGATGCTGTGGAGGTTGCTGGACGCGCCGCGCGGCAGGTTCAGCTGGCTAGCCAGCTCGGCCGTGATCACCGAGCTGTTGGCCCCGGTGTCGACCAGGAAGTCGAAAGGCCCCTGCCCGTTCACCCGCGCTTTCACCGAGAGGCGCTGGGCGGTGTCGAGATATTTGAGCGGATCGGTGGTCGTGGACGAAGAGACCGGCGGCTGCGCGTCCTGAACAGCGAACGCCACGCCGGGCGCGACCGCCGCGCTCGCGACCAGCCCCATGAGCGCACGGCGCTCGAACTCCTGGCTTGTGAGCGCACAGCGCTCAAGACCTCGATCGTCCATAGGCTTCCTCCCGAAAGAGGACGCTATAGGGACCCGCGAAACGGCGCCAGAGAACGCCGTTCGCGGATCGACCAAACTAGCCCACGGCGAGACGACGCTGGTCGTCGCGGGCGGCTTTCAGCTTTTCGGCCACCAGGAAGGCCAGTTCCAGCGCCTGCTCGCCGTTCAGGCGCGGATCGCAGTGCGTGTGATAGCGGTCGGCGAGGTCCGTCTCCGAGACCGCGCGGGCGCCGCCCAGGCATTCGGTGACGTTCTGGCCGGTCATTTCCAGGTGGACGCCGCCTGGATGCACGCCTTCGGCCTGGGCGATCTCCACGAAGCTCTTCACTTCCGAGAGGATGCGGTCGAACGGGCGGGTCTTGTAGCCGGTCGAGGCCTTCAGCGTGTTGCCGTGCATTGGGTCCGTGGCCCAGACCACCGAGCGGCCGGCGGCCTTGGTCGCCTTCATCAGGCGCGGCAGGCGGTCGGCGATCTTGTCCGAGCCGAAGCGGCCGTACAGGGTCAAACGGCCCGGCTCGTTGTTCGGGTTCAAGACGTCGATCAGACGCAGGAGGTCGTCGCCTTCCATGGTCGGGCCGCACTTCAGGCCGATCGGGTTCTTGACGCCCTTCATGAACTCGATGTGCGCGCCGTCCAGCTGACGAGTGCGCTCGCCGATCCACAGCAGGTGGGCGCTGGTGTCGTACCAGTCGCCCGAGGTGCTATCGACCCGGGTCATGGCCTCCTCGAAGCCCAGCAGCAGCGCTTCGTGGCTGGTGAAGAACTCCACCTGGTGCATGCCCGGATGGCTTTGGGGCGTGACGCCGATGGCGGCCATGAAGGCCAGGCTCTCGGTGATCTTGTCGGACAGCTCGCGATAACGCGCGCCCTGCGGGCTGTCGCCGACGAAGCCCAGGGTCCAACGATGGATGTTGTGCAGGTCCGCGTAGCCGCCGTTGGCGAAGGCGCGCAGCAGGTTCAGGGTCGAAGCCGACTGGCCATAGGCCTTCAGCAGGCGATCCGGATCGGGCTGGCGCTCTTCGGCCGTGAAGTCCATGCCGTTGATGTTGTCGCCGCGATACGACGGCAGGGTCACGTCGCCGATCGTCTCGATCGGTTCCGAGCGCGGCTTGGCGAACTGGCCGGCGATACGGCCGACCTTCACCACCGGCTTGCCGCCGGCGAAGGTCAGCACTACCGCCATCTGCAGGATCAGGCGGAAGGTGTCGCGGATGTTGTCCGCGTGGAATTCCTTGAAGCTCTCGGCGCAGTCGCCGCCCTGCAGCAGGAAGGCCCGGCCTTCCGCCACGTCGCCCAGCAGGCTCTTCAGACGGCGCGCCTCGCCCGCGAAGACCAGCGGCGGCATCTGGCGAAGCGTCTGCTCGACCCGTTCCACGGCGCTCGCGTCCGGATAGTCGGACGGGATGTGCTTGGCGGGTTTTGCTCTCCAGGCGGCGGGGGTCCAGCGGGCGGTCATGACAGGCTCGATAACTACAAAGGGCGGCGTAGATACCGCGAAAGGAAGGAAAAGGCAAAATCGTGCGGTTGAACACCGTCGATATGCCAAAGCGCGAAAGTTCGTTGTCGTTCTACCGGGTCGCGGCGCTCGATTTTTGCGCGACCCCGCAGGCGATGGCGGTCAGGGCGCCGAGGGCCAGCCACCATTCCTGCCAGACCCCGAAGCTCAAACCGCCGATCACCAGATAGGAGACCAAGGCGCCGGCCGCCATGGCCCCGTCGCGCCGATCTTCGCCCGTCCAGGCCACGACCCGGTACAGGATCCAGGCGAAGAACGCGGCCGCCAGGGCCGCGCCCAGCGATCCCAGCTCCAACCACAGCTGCAAGGCGGAGTTGTGAGTGTGCAGCGGGATGGCCGGGCCGAAGGTGCGGCTGGCGTCGATCCCCCAGCCGCGCAGGGCGTGCTGGACGATCTGGTTGGCGCTGAAAGCCCAGATGTTCAGGCGGTGGTCCCAGGACGGCGGCGCGATCACGTGCAGCCAGGCGAACAGTCCCGACCGCACGCCCCACAGCACCACCATCGGCGCGAAGATGAACGGCGTCACGACGATCGGAATCAGCGCGCGAGCGATCGGCTTGCCGATCACGCGCACGCCCAGCCAGGTCAGCCCGCCCAACAGCAGCGCCGCGATCGGGGCGTCGGCGCCGGTGAAGTGCGCGCCGACCACCGTGCAAAGCGCGATCAGCGCGATCAGCAGATTGCGCCCCTGGAACTTCCAGGCGTCCAGCATGCGCGCGCAGGGCCAGAACAGCAGCACCAGCGGATAGGTCGCTTCCGAAACCTTCACCACGGCCAGGTCTGGCCGAATGGGTTCTTCGGTCAGATTATGGAGGACCATATAGATTTTCGCCTGGAGGAGGCCGTCCACGCAGGCGACCAGCGCCAGGGCCGTGACCCCGACCAGCATCACCTTGCCGGCGAAACGGGCGGAACGCCGCGACATCCCGCCCAGCGCCGCCACGGCGACGCCGTAGAGGCCCAGCTGGAACACCAGCTTCAGGGCGGTGAACTTTTCGACGTCCTTGTCGCGGCGCAGCGCGGACAACTCCGGCGCCGCCGGACTCCAGTTCAGGCTGATCAGCGCCCACGCCACCAGCAGCACCAGGGCCAGCACCGGCAGCATCGGCGGCCGCGAACGCGCCAGTCCCGGGGTCGCCAGCAGGCCGACCAGGCTGAGCAGCCCCGCGAACCAGAGCGGGATCAGGTAGCCGATCAGCGGCGTCATCACCATCATGAAGACGGCGAGCGCGCCCAGCCAGCGGGTGCGTCGCTCCGGCGCTTCCGGCAAGGCGTCGGTTCGGGTCATCCCACCCCGCCGACTTCGACCGGGACATATTTCTCACGCAAGGTGACCAACTCCTCGGCCAGGGTCGGATGGACCGCGCAGGTCGAGTCCCATTGCGACTTGGTCACGCCCATCTTCACGGCGATGGCGGCCATCTGGATGATCTCGGGCGAGTCCGGGCCCACCACGTGGACGCCGACCACCTTCTGGTCGTCCTGCTTGACCACCAGCTTGACCAGGCAGCGCTCCTGCCCCCCGTAGAAGGTGACCTTCATCGGGCGGAACACCGAGCGATAGATGTCGACCGCGCCGAACGCGTGGCGCGCCTCGGCCTCGCTCATGCCGACCGCGCCGACCGGCGGCTGCGAGAACACCGCCGAGGCGACCAGGTCGTGGTCGAAGCTGGTCGGGTTGTCGTAGAACTCGGTCTGCGAGAAGGCCGCGCCCTCGCGGATCGCCACCGGCGTTAGGTTGATCCGGTCGGTAACGTCGCCGACGGCCCAGATGCTGGGGACATTGGTCTTGGAATAGTCGTCGACCGCGATCGCGCCGCGCTCGTTCAGCTTTACGCCGGCCTTTTCCAGGCCCAAGCCCTCGACATAGGGGCCTCGACCGGTCGCGAACATCACCGTCTCGGTCTCGAAGGTCAGGTCGTTGCTGAGCGTGCTGACCAGCACCCCGTCCTCGCCCTTCTCGATGCTCTTGTGCGCGCAGCCCAGCACCACCTTGATCCCGCGCTTCTCTAGCTCGTCGGCCAGGTGCGAGCGGACGTCGTCGTCGAAGCCGCGCAGGATGTTGGCCCCGCGATAGAGCAGCGTGGTCTGGACGCCCAGGCCGTTGAAGATGCCGGCGAACTCCACCGCGATATAGCCGCCGCCGACGATCATGATGCTCTTGGGCAGTTTCGGCAGGTGGAACGCCTCGTCCGAGGTGATGCCGAACTCCGCGCCGGGGAACTCGGGACGGACCGGACGGCCGCCGGTGGCGACCAGGATCTTCTTGGCCGTGTAGGTCCCGGCGTCCTCGCTGCCCTCCTTGGGCAGGACCTCGACCGTGTGGGCGTCGACGACCTGGGCCCGGCCGTGCAGCAGGTGCGCGCCGGCCTTCTGCAGGTTGGTCACGTAGATCCCCGACAGGCGGGCGATCTCGACGTCCTTGTCGTGCAGGAAGCTCTTCCAGTCGAACTTGGCGTTCTCGATGGTCCAGCCATAGCCCTTAGCCGTCTTCAGCTGGCTGGTGACCTCGCTGGCGTAGACCATGAACTTCTTGGGTACGCAGCCGCGGATCACGCAGGTGCCGCCGACCCGATACTCCTCGGCCACCGCGACCTTGGCGCCGCTCATGGCCGCCAGCCGCGCCGCTCGCACGCCGCCCGAGCCGGCGCCGATGACGAAGAGATCGAAGTCGTAGTCAGCCACGGTGGCCTCCGGAAACCTTAACGGGTCGGCTTATGTAGGACGTCAGGGAACGAGGCGCACCACGCCCTCGTCCGTGCCGATCAGGGCCTCGTCGGCCAGGTCGAGGAACAGGCCGTGATCGACCACGCCGGTGATGCTCTTCAGCGCCGTGGCCAGGGCCGCCGGCTCGTCGATGCGGCCCGAGGCCATGTCGTAGATCAGGTTGCCGCCATCGGTGACCACCACGCCCCGATCGGCGGTGCGCAGGCGCGGCGGCGGCAAGTCGAATTCGGCGGCGATGTCGGCCAGACGCCAGCTGGTATGGACGTGGCCGAAGCGGACCACCTCGATCGGCAGCGGGAACTTGCCCAGGGCCGCGACCTTCTTGGCGGCGTCGGCGATGACCACGCAGCGGCTCGAGGCTTCCCAGACCAGCTTCTCGCGCAGCAGGGCCGCACCGCCGCCCTTGATCAGGCTGAGGCCCGGGCCGACCTCGTCGGCGCCGTCGACGGTCAGGTCGATCGTCTTGACGTCGTCCAGCGCCGCCAGCGGGATGCCAAGCTCGCGGGCCAAGGCGCCCGTGGCGTCCGAGGTCGGCACGCCGCGGATGTCCTTCAGGCCGCGCGCCGCCAGCGCCTTGACGAACCAGGCGGCCGTCGAGCCGGTGCCCAGGCCCACCACCATGCCGCTCTCGACGAGCTGAGCCGCGGCTTCGCCCGAGGCGCGCTTCTGATCGTCGGCGCTCATGCCTTCTTGTCCTTCTTGGCTTGCTTGAGAGCCCGGAACCTGGTCGCCCAGCCGGCCTTCGCGGTCTGTTCGGCGCGCGACAGGGCCAAGGCCCCGTCCTCGACGTCCTTGGTGATCACCGAGCCCGAGCCGGTCATCGCCCCGTCGCCCACCCGCACGGGCGCGACCAGAGCGCTGTTGGAGCCGATGAAGGCGCCCTTGCCGACATGGGTCTCGAACTTCTCGAAGCCGTCGTAATTGCAGAAGATCGTACCGGCCCCGATGTTGGCCTTCTCGCCCACCGAGCCGTCGCCCAGATAGCTGAGGTGATTGGCCTTGGCGCCCGCGCCGACCTTGACCTTCTTCACTTCCACGAAGTTGCCGATGTGAGCCTCGGGCCCGATCTCGGCGCCGGGACGCAGACGGGCATAGGGCCCGATCAGGGCGCCCTCGCCGACGCTGGCGCCTTCCAGGTGGCTGAAGGCCTTGATCACCGCGCCGCTCTCGACGCTGACGCCAGGGCCGAAGACCACGAACGGCTCGACCACCGCCCCGGCGGCGATCCGGGTGTCCCACGACAGGTGGACGGTTTCGGGCGCGGGCATGGTCACGCCCTCGACCATCAAAGCCTTGCGGCGCCCGCCCTGCCAAACGGCCTCGGCGGCGGCCAGCTCGGCCTGGGAATTGACGCCCTGCACCGAGGCTTCCAGCGCGAAGGCGGCGCGGGTCGAGAGCTTGCGCTCGTGGGCCAAACCGACGACGTCCGTCAGGTAGTACTCGCTCTTGGCGTTGTCGTTGCGGACGTCAGCCAAGATGCTGAACAGCGTCGCCCGGTCGGCGGCCAGGACGCCGGAATTGCAGTGCTTGACCTGTTTGATCGCCGCGTCGGCGTCCTTCTCCTCGACGATGCGCAGCAGCACGTGGCCCGGGGCCAGGATCAGGCGGCCGTAGCCGGTCGGGTTGGCGGCGTCGAAGCCCAGCACCGCGACGTCGGTCCCGTTCGCCATCAGGTCGAACAGCGGCGCGATCACCGGGGCGGTGGTCAGCGGGCAGTCGGCATAGGTGACGACCACGTCGCCGTCGAAGTCCGCCAGCGCTTCCCGCGCCGCCAGCACGGCGTGGCCGGTGCCCAGCGGCGGATCCTGAACGACGGTCGCGTTCGGGCCCAGGCGCTTGCGGGCGCTCTCGCCGACCTGGGGACTATGGGCGCCCACCACCACGACGATACGTTCGCAGCCCAGACCCTCGGCCGCGTCGATGGCGTGGTCCAGCAGGGTCCGGCCGGCGACCTTGTGCAGCACCTTGGGGGTCGGCGACTTCATCCGCGTCCCCTGGCCGGCGGCCAGGATCACGGCGGCGCGCGGCCGGGTCGGCTTCGGGAGCTCGGGCTTGGAAACGGATTCAGTCATGGGCCTTTGGCGACTCCCTCGAGGGCGTTCCAGCGTTGCATTAGCCGCGCAATTGGCCGAAACGCCAGACCCATGAGCGAGCTTCATGACCTGAACGGGGCGACCATCGCCTTCGACCTCGACGGCACCCTGGTCGACACCGCCCCCGACCTGGTCGGGGCGCTGAACACGATCCTGGCGCAGGAGACCCTGCCGCCGCTGCCGTTCGACGAAGTGCGGCTGATGGTCGGCCGCGGCGCTCGGGCGCTGCTGGAGCGTGGCTTCGCCGCCGCCGGCGCGCCGCTGGGCGCGGACCGCGCGCCGACGCTCGTCGAACGCTTCATCGCCGTCTACCTGGACCGCATCGCCGACCAGAGCGCGCCCTTCCCCGGCGTCGTCGAGGTGCTCACGGAACTGAAGGCCGCTGGCGCCAAGCTGGTGGTCTGCACCAACAAGCTGACCAACCTGTCGGTCGCCTTGCTGGACGCCGTGGGCCTGACGCCGTGCTTCGACGCGGTGATCGGGGCCGACCTCGCCCCCGCCGCCAAGCCCGACGGCCGCCACGTCGCCGCCGCCATCGCCGCCGTCGGCGGCGATCCGGCCCGGGCCGTCATGGTCGGCGACAGCGTCAACGACGCCCTGGGCGCCCGCAACGCCGGCGTGCCCTGCGTGCTGGTCAGCTTCGGCTACACCGAGGATCCGGTCGAGACGCTGGGGGGCGACCTGGTCATCCACAGCTTTTTGGACGTGCCCCAGGCCTGTATCGCGCTTTTGGCCTCTTGCCCCGCGCCGAACACCGGGCTATAGGCCCCCTCCTCTCGCGGATCGGTCCTTCACGGCCCGAACCGACAAGGCGGATGCTTAGCTCAGCGGGAGAGCACCTCGTTCACACCGAGGGGGTCGCAGGTTCAATCCCTGCAGCATCCACCATTTCAAACCCTCCGAAATCGAAGACTTGAGTGACCGTATCGGATCGCTGGCGGCGTTCGTTCGAGCGGCCTCGCGCCTACGATTATGCTCCGGGCGCGCTATGGGTTAGTGAACCGCTCAAGCCTTGAATACGGCGGGGGATAGGGTTGGCGAGAACAACTGGACCTACACGCGGCGCGACGATCGTCGACGTCGCGGCGCGCGTCGGGGTTTCTGCGATGACGGTGTCGCGGGTGATCAACGGTCGCGCCGGCGTGGGCCCCGAAACGCGCGCGGCGGTGGACGCGGCGATCCGCGATCTCGGCTACACCCCCAACGTCGCGGCGCGCAGCCTGGTGACCTCCGCCGAGCTTCGGATCGGCGTCCTCTACGCCAATCCCAGCGCGGCCTTCATGAGCGACTTCCTGACGGGCGTGTTCGAGGAGGCCTCGATCCGAGGCGCTCGCCTGATCCTGCTCAAGGGCGAAAACGGCCGTGCGCCGGACGCGGCCGCGCTGACGACCCTGCTGGCCTCGGGGGTCGGCGGCGTCATTCTGGCCCCGCCCCTGGGGGAATCGCCCTCGGTGCTGCAGGTGCTGCGCGCGGCGCGGCTGCCGATGGCCGCGGTCGGCGCCTATGGCGTCGACGGGGCGATCTGCGTGCGCATCGACGACCGGCGCGCGGCCTATGAGATGACCCGCGAGCTGATCCAGTTAGGACACCGCGACCTCGGCTTCGTCCTGGGCAATCCCGATCAGGCGGCCAGCGCCGAGCGCCTGGCGGGCTTCCACGCTGCGGTGCGCGAAACCGATGGCGCACGCACGGCCATCGCCCAAGGCGATTTCAGCTTCGCCTCCGGGCTCGCGGCGGCCGAGCAACTGCTGGACGCCGCCTCGCCGCCGACCGCGATCTTCGCCAGCAACGACGACATGGCCGCCGCAGTGGTCTCGGTCGCCCACCGACGCCACCTCGACGTACCTGGCGAACTCACCGTCGTCGGCTTCGACGACACCTCGGCGGCGGTGACGCTGTGGCCGCCGTTGACGACCGTGCGTCAGCCCGTGCGCAAGCTGGCGGCCGAGGCGCTGGGCCTGCTGGCGGCCCAAATCGCCGCCCCCGGCTCGGCCGTCGGCGAGCCGGGCGACCGGGTGCTCGACCACGAGATCACACGGCGCCAGTCGACCTCGGCGATACCCGCGCCCTAGGCGAGCCCTGAACGGCCAGGCGCGAGCGCGCCCATCCAACGTTAACGTTATCATCTGCAACGCCTCTGCGCCGATAGCAGCGCTTTGCCCGTAAAACCCTCTTAACGCCCCTATTGCCGAGCTTCGACTTCAGCCGGCTGAGGATATTATGTCGGAGTATTGACAGAGCGCGAGGCGCGGCCTACCCCTTTTACGATAACGCTAACATGGCCAATCAGAAGGCCTGATAGACGTCAAATCGAGTCAGGCGCGACAACGCCTGCAAAGGGAGGGATGAGAATGAACACCAAGGGCGCCACGCCTTCGGGCAGGCACGTCGTCAGCGACGGCCGCAATACCGAAATACTCCGACATCTCGCAGCCGCGTCGCGGTCACGCGCCGCCGGGCCGAAGCCTGGCCGCGGCGTGCTGGCGCTGGCCTCGGCCAGCACCTTGGCCCTGATCACCACCCTGCTGGCGGCGCCGGCGATGGCCCAGACCGCGCCAGCGAAAGCCGCCTCCCCGGCCGGTCAGGACACCACCGCGCTGAGCGAGATCGTCGTCACCGGCACGCGCATCCAGACCACGGGCTTTACGGCGCCGACGCCGACCTCGGTGATCGGCGAAGCGCAGCTCCAGAACAACGCCCAGCCCAACGTCTTCGCCACCATCGTCCAGCTGCCGTCGCTGCAGGGTTCGAGCGGTTCGGCGACTAACACCTTCAGCACGTCCAGCGGCCAGCAGGGCCTGAGCTCGTTCTCGCTGCGCGGCCTGGGCACCATCCGCACCCTGACCCTGCTGGACGGCCAGCGCGTGGTCGGGGCCTACTACACGGGCGTCACGGACGTCAGCCTGTTCCCGCAGCTGCTGATCCAGCGCGTCGACGTCGTGAATGGCGGCGCCTCGGCCTCGTACGGCTCCGACGCGGTTGGCGGCGTGGTCAACTTCATCACCGACACCCGCTTCACCGGGCTGAAGGGCAACGTCCAGGCGGGCGTTTCGACCTACGGCGACAACGAGCAGGGCCTGGTGCAGTTGGCCGGTGGCCGCAGCTTCGCCGGCGATCGCGTGCACGTGGTCGGCAGCGTGGAATGGGCCAAGGAAAACGGCGTCGGTCCCGGCGACTTCGGCCTGGACCTGGCGGGCGATCGCGACTGGTTCACCCAGACGACGATGATCAACCGCAACGTCACCAACGACGGCTCGCCGCAGTACCTGATGCGCGACAACGTCCAGAACTACGGCTACACCAAGTACGGCCTGATCACGGCCGGTCCGCTGCAAGGCACCGCCTTCGACCAGAGCGGCCAACCGTTCCAGTTCCAGTATGGCTCGGGCGGCGTGCCGTCCAAGGCCGCCAACGGCGCCGTTATCGGCTGCTTCCCGGGCGCCTGTATCGGCGGCGACCTGTCCGGCAATGTCGACAGCGGCCGCACGCTGCAGTCGGCGATCGAGCGCAAGGTGGGTTATGGGCGCATCGGTTACGACTTCGCCGAGAACAACGAGGCCTACGTCTCGTTCAACCTGGGCCAGGTCAAGACCCACAACCAACCCGTCAACGGCATGAACAAGACCGGCCTGACGCTGCAGTGCTCCAACCCGTACGTGCCAGCCTCGGTGCAGGCGGCCTGCGCGACGGCGGGCATCACCAGCTTCCAGTACGGCGTCAGCAACGCGGTGCTGCCCAACACCAAGGTTCACACCGATCGCCGCCAGTACCGCGTCGTCGGCGGACTGAAGGGCAAGTTCGGGCTGTTCAGCAAGGACTGGAGCTATGACGCCTACTACGAGCATGGCGTCAACAAGACCGCGGTCGACGTCGACCACATCCTGCTGACGCCGCGCTTCAACCAGGCGATCCAGGCCACCACGCTGAACGGCGCGATCGTCTGCGCCGATCCGGTGGCGCGGGCCAGCGGCTGCCAGCCGCTCAACATCTTCGGCGGTAAGCCGCCCTCGGCCGCGGCCCTGGAATATGTCCAGCCCGCCGCCGGTCCGTTCCAGCGCCTCCGCATGACCCAGGACGTGGCCAGCCTGAACTTCTCGGGCGCGCCGATCGACCTGTGGGCCGGCCCGCTGTCGGTGGCGTTCGGCGCCGAGTATCGCCGGGAATTCTACACCGTCCGGGCCGACCCGTACGGCGCCGGCGTCGCCGATCGCAGCCCCAACGGCGGCGCCTATCCGGCCGATCCGCTCCTGAACGCCGTCGGCAACAACTGGCACGCGGGCAACTACAAGAACGGCAACGGCGTCTACAACGTCAAGGAAGCGTTCCTGGAAATCGACCTGCCGCTGTTCGACAACGACACCGTCGGCCGCGCCAACTTCAACGCCGCGGCGCGGGTGACCGACTACAGCACCTCGGGCACGGTCTGGACCTGGAAGGCGGGCGGCACCTGGGATACGCCGATCGAGGGTCTGCGCCTGCGCGGCGTAACCTCGCGGGACGTCCGCGCGCCCAACCTGTCGGAACTGTTCGCCGCGCCCGTCACCACGACCCTGCCGAACTTCTTCGATCCGGTGAACAATCGGAGCGTGGTGGCGATCCAGAACGCCGTCGGCAACCCCAACCTGACGCCGGAAATCGCGCGCAACTCCCAGATCGGCATCGTCCTGGCCAATCCGTCCTGGCTGCCGGGCTTCAGCGCGTCGTTCGACTACTACAAGATCAAGGTCGACGACGTCGTCTCCAGCCTGGGCGCGGCCCAGATCGTCGACTACTGCTATCGCAACATCCTGCCGCAGACCTGCAGCGCCTATAACCTCAACAACACCAACGGCCCGAACTACATCAACGTCCAGTCCTTCAACCTGGCGTCGATCAAGACCAGCGGCTTCGACATCGAGGCCAGCTATCGCTGGCAGCAGCCGCTGGGCCTCTCGGGTAACTTCACGCTGCGGGCCCTAGCCACCCACATCCGCGACTTCTGGACCGACACGGGCCTGCCCGGCACGGTGCCGGTCGACTCCGCGGGCGTGAACCAGGGCAACACCCCCAACTGGAAGTGGCTGGCGATTCAGAGCTACGAGACCGACCGCTTCAGCCTGACGCTGCA
>NZ_JBFUJD010000104.1:0-14767 GCF_056401555.1 Caulobacter sp. P4_E5 | reverse complement strand
CCCGCAGGCCGGTGTTGAACACCAGGCTCTTGACCAGGGGCAGGTCGTTGGCGATCGGCAACTGGGCTTCGCCRTACAATTCCTTGACGCCGTAATGGCCGCTCGTGGTGCTGAACCAGCCCTCGTAGGCGACCGTAGCCGGGTCGGCCAGGACCTTCAGGCTTTCGCGGCGGTACTCCCCGCCCACGGCGATGGCGACACCTTCGCTGGCCCACGGGCTCTTGATCCCGTATTGGCCGAGATCGCCGGCGAGGTTGATCGTGACGTCCCGCTGCTCGACGACGTTCGTCCAGCGATAATTGTCATAGACGTACGGATAGACCTTCGGGTCGATCTTGTTGGCCTGGAAGATGTTGGCCGCGACGCAGTTGGTGTCGGTCTTGTCTACCACCGATTGGCAGGTCGGCGTCCCGTTAACGTTGACGACATTCACCGTGCGGGCGAAACGGTCGCTGTTGATCTCGTTGCGGTCGGACAGCGTGTTCTCGACGCGCGAGCCGATGAAGTTGACGTCGTAGTGCCAGCCATCGAACAGGTCGCCCTTCAGCCCGGCGCTGAGGCGGTAGTCCTGATTCACGATGCGGTTCTGGACCGGGATGCTGCCGGGACCTTCCTGCAGCAGGTAGTAGTCGGCATTGACCAGGGAGGCGCTGCCGGCTGCCGCACCGCACAGGCTCTGGGCCTGGCTCGCCGACATGAACGGATTGTTGCAGTTGATGCTGAGGGACTGGCCGTAGGCGCCGGACTGCTGCTCGATCGAGACGTCGCGCATCACCAGCAGATTGGCGTAGGCCTCGACGGCGTCGTTGAAGCGGTAGTTGGCGAACAGGCCGCCGGTGAACCGCTTGTCGGCGCGGATGAAGTTCCAGTCCTTGCGGGTGTTGCTGGCGTAGTCGGCGGCGTTGGCGGTCGAGACGAAGCTCTGGGTCCCGTTCTTGTTGACGTAGTAGCCGCTGCCGGCGTTCTGGCCGCTGGTGATGTCGAGGCGGCCGTAAGGCGTGTACTGGGTGTTGGAGGAGCACGACAGGGCCGTGGTGCTGGCCGCGATGCGGCAGGCCGAATAGTCGCGCGCGCCCCATTTTACCGGCTTCTGCTCGCGGTAGTCGGCGAAGATGCTGATGTTGCCCGCGCCGTCGGCGAAGTTCTTGCCCGCGGCGAAGTTGATGTCCCAGCGGCCGCCGTCGGTGACGTGTTGGGCCGGCACGGGGAAGTTCGGATATTGCGAGATCAACCCCCGAACCGCCATGTCGTCATTGGTGTGTTGGAAGAAGCTATAGGAGGCGTTGACCTGCACGCCGTCGAACTTCTTGTTCAGCACGAAGTTCACCACGCCCGCCACGGCGTCCGAGCCGTAGGTCGAGGAAGCGCCGCCCGATAGGACGTCGACGCGCGAGATCAGGGCCACCGGCACGATGTTGAGGTCGATCGCCTGAACGGGCAGCAGACGCTCGCCGTCCAGCAGCACCAGCGTGCGCTGGTTGCCTAGCCGGCGCAGGTTCACCTTGGCCTGGCCGCCGTTGTCGAAGCCCGCGCCGAACTGGTTGTTGTCCGCGCGGACTTGCGGCAGGCGGTTGAGGGCGTCCTCGATGTTCATCACGCCCTGAAACTGCAGCTCCTGCTTGTCCATGGTGACGATCGGCGCGGCTGATTGAGCGTTCGGGCGGCGGATGCGCGTGCCGGTCACGACGACCGTGTCGACGGTCGAGGCCTTGTCGGCGGCGGTGGTTGAAGCCTCGGTCTGCCGAGCTAGAGCGGCCTGCGAGCAGGCCAGAGCCGATACGGCGATGGAGGCCATGAGCCCCGCTTTGAAGCGACCAGATTTGCCAACCATCTTGATGAACCCCTCTGAGCGCGGGTGAATTCCCAGCGTCCCTAAGGTCAAGACGGACCCACAACGGCGTTCCTTGAGCGTTTGACGAAAATATATGATTTTCACGACAAATCGCTGTCGAACGGTGATCGCGTTCTTGACTTGTGACCGCCTCGCGCCGTCCCTAACGGACGTTTCCGCCGAGAGTCTTCGCCCCCGTGTCGTCCGAACGCGAGCGTATCGTCCAATGGGTCGCCGAGGAGATCATGCCGCACGAGGCGGGCGTGCGCGCCTGGCTGCGGCGCTCGCGCGTGCCGCCCGACGAGATCGACGACCTGATGCAGGAGGCCTACGCCAAGCTGGTGGGGCTGCGCAGCATCGACCAGATCGAGAGCCCTGACGGCTATTTCTTCCAGGTCGTCCGCAACCTGCTCACGGACAAAATGCGGCGCGCCAAGGTGGTGCGCATCGAAACGGTTACGGAAATCGAGGCGCTGTCCGTCTGTTCAGATGAGCCCTCACCCGAGCAGGCCACGGCCGCGCGTCGCGAGCTGTCCCGGGTGCGGGCTCTGATCCAAGCTTTGCCGGAGCGTTGCCGGCGAGTATTCGAACTTCGGAAGGTCCTGGGCGTGCCGCAACGTGAAATCGCCCGGCGATTGGGCATCAGCGAGAGCGCCGTCGAGAACGAGGCGGTCAAGGGCATGCGCCTGATCATGCGCGCGCTCGAGGCAGAGGGCGCCGAGGTGCGCGGCGACCGAATGAGAAAGACGAATGATCGATCGCGAAAAGGCTGAGGATATCGAGGCGGAAGCCGCCCGATGGGTCTGGCGGCGCGATCGTGATGGTCGCACGCCCGAATTGGAAGTCGGGCTTGAAGCCTGGCTCGCGGGGGACGTGCGCCGTCACGGCGCCTTGCTGAAGGCCGAAGCCGTCTGGACGCTGTTGGAGCGGGCGCGGGAAACCACGACGGGCCCGGTCGCACGGCAAGCGCGGTCGACGTCGCGCCGAGCCTGGCTGGCCGGGGCGGGTGTCGCCCTGGCCGCGTCGATGGCGGGTGTCGGCGTCTTGGTGCTGCGTGAGGATCGCTTCAGTACGCGCGTCGGCGAGGTTCGTCGCGTGCCGCTGAAGGATGGTTCGACCGTCGCCGTCAACACCGCTTCGGAGGTCGATGTGGCCTTCCGGCGCGAGCAGCGCACCGTTCGCTTGCGGTCGGGTGAGGCCTGGTTCCAGGTCGCCCGCGACGTCCAGCGGCCCTTCGTGGTCGAGGCCGGCGCGGTGCGTGTGCGCGCGGTCGGCACGGCGTTCTCGGTGCGGCGGCGGCCCGACGGCGCCGAAGTGCTGGTCACCGAGGGCGTGGTCGAGGTCTGGGCGGAGGGGGCGTCCCGCGCGCCCGCACGCCTGAAGGCCGGGCAGGGCGCCTTCGTCGCGGACGCCATCGGCCTGCGCGCGACAGCTGCGCTAGCGGCCGTCGACCGCAAGCTGGAGTGGCGCTACGGCAAGATCGACCTGGCCGGCGAAACCCTGCGCGAGGCAGTCGCCGACTTCAACCGCTACAACGACCGCAAGCTGGTTATCGGTGACCCCCGGATCGCGGACGAACGCTTCTACGGCGTGTTCAACACAAGCGGTCCGGAGGCCTTCGCCGCGGCGGTGGGCGCCAGTCTGGGGGTCGAGGTCGAGAGCCGCGGCGATGAGATCGTCCTGGGCGGGAGGCGCGCGTCTTAGCCTTGGCGTTTCTTCCTCGGTCATGGTCGTCGCGGGGGCGCCGACGGGTTGCGGTTGTGATGACCATGGTTTTGGCAATGGCCCAGCCCGCCGCGGCCACACAAAAGACCTTTCGGATCAAGGCCCAGGCCGCCGGGCCGGCCGTTGCGGAATTCGCCCGCCAGGCCGACGTCCAATTGCTGCTGGCGGCGGCCGCCGCGCGAGGCAGGCGGACCAACGCCTTGGACGGGTCCTTCGAGGTCGCCGATGGCCTGGAGCGCCTTTTGAAGGGCACCGGCCTGCGCGCGCGGCGGATCGGACCCGGAGTCTATGCGCTCACCTTGGAGTCCAGATCGCCGCCGGCGCCTGGGGCCGTCTTCGCGCCGCCGCGGCCGCCGCTTCTCGAGACGACCGAGCCAGCGTCGCTCGACGAACTGGTAGTGACGGGCACCCGTATCCGCCGCGCCAACACGACGGCCGCCGCGCCGGTCACGACGCTCTCCCGTATGGGCCTGCGGTTGGGCGGCATTCTCAATTTGGAGGAGGCGATCAACCGCTTGCCCGAGGCGCGCGCCGACGCGACCCAGTTCACCAACGGATCGGACGCCGACGGACGGGCTCAGATCAATCTGCGCAATCTGGGCCACCAGAGGACGCTGATCCTGCTGGACGGCGAGCGCCTTGCGCCCGTGCAGGCGGTCGACCTGAACCTCATTCCGACCGGCCTGGTTCGGAGAATCGACGTCCTCACCGGCGGCGCCTCGACCACCTATGGCT
This sequence comes from Caulobacter sp. P4_E5, assembly GCF_056401555.1. Classification (NCBI taxonomy): domain Bacteria; kingdom Pseudomonadati; phylum Pseudomonadota; class Alphaproteobacteria; order Caulobacterales; family Caulobacteraceae; genus Caulobacter; species Caulobacter sp. P4_E5. The sequence continues at coordinate 10,476 of NZ_JBFUJD010000104.1, read as the reverse complement.
CGGACGCGGTGGCCGGGGTCGTCAACGTCATGCTGGACCGCGACCTGGACGGGATCCGGGTCGAAGGCGGCTACAGCGTCTATCAGCACACCAACGACGACGTCGCCATTCGAGGCGTGACCGCCGGCTTTCCCAGCGTGAAGAGCCCGCCGCGGCGCGTGACCGACGGCGTGCGCAAGGACCTGACCATCGCGGCCGGAACGCGCTTCGCCGACGGACACGGCGACATCCTCGCGTTCGTCGCCTATCGCGGTCAGGACCCCGTGCGGTGGAAGGATCGTGACTTCTCCGCCTGCCGGATCGTCGCGACTGAGGACACCAGCGCGCCGACCTGCGCGGTCAGCACGCTCTACACCCACTACGGGCGATTCCAGCCGACCACTGGCCCTTCGGCCGGGCGGGTCTTCTACGCCGTCGCCGATGGYGCCTTCGCGTCTGGCGAGGATGGCGCTTCTTATGCCGCCAACACGCGCGAGAGCTTCAACTTCATGCGATCGGACGAGCGACGATCGGCCGGGGTGTTCGTCAATTTCAAAGTCGCCGAAACAGCGGAACTGCACGCCAGCCTGCTCCTCATGAAGGACGCGACCTACAGCCAATTTTACCCGTACATCAACGCCGCCGACATTCCCCCGGGCGGCTTCCAGATCGGCTGCCGCAACCCGTTCCTGTCGGCCAGCCAAAGTGCGCTGCTCTGCGGCGCCGCGGCCGGAACCGATCAACGGGTCTCGACCCAGTACACGGCCATCATGAGCGGTCTCGGCGACCGACCGCTGCGCGCCGAGGCGATCAATCAGGACTACCGGATCAGCGTGGGGGTGCGCGGGACGGCGCTGGAGCATTGGCGCTATGACCTGAGCGCGGTCCGCTCGACGGTGTTCAGTTCACTGTCCGACAGCAACGAGATCGACCCCGACCGGCTCGTCAACGCTCTGGATGTCGTGCTGGTCGGCGGCGTTCCGACCTGCGCCGCCAAGCTCGCCGGAACGGACCTCGCCTGCGTCCCGGCCAACATCTTCCGGCCGAACGCCTTGGATCCGCGCTTCTTCGCCTACGCCTATCGCGACTACGTCTGGGCCAACCACTACGGTCAGACTGATCTGATCGCCAACCTGTCGGGGGATTTGACGAGCTACGGCTTGAAAAGCCCCTGGAGCGCTCGCGGCCTGGCCGTGGCGCTCGGCGCCGAATATCGAGCCGACTCGCTCAAGCAAAAAATCGACCCCGACGCGCTGGCATTCGAGCGGTTGAGCCTGCCGCTGCGAGGACGGCAATCGGTCTACGAGGCCTATGGCGAACTGCAGGCGCCGATCACCGAGGGGCGGCCTGGGATCGAGCGCCTGGAGGTCACCGCCGGCGTTCGCTATTCGAAGTACAATACCGGCGACGGCCTTTTGCCGACTTGGAAATACGAACTGCAGTATCAGCCGACGCGGGATTGGTTGGCGCGGGCCAGCTTCAATCGGGCCGCGCGCGCGCCCAACATCTCGGAACTCTACACCGGCTCGACCTACGGCGTGGTCAGCCTGTCGGATCCCTGCGCCGGCTCCTCGCCAGCCGCACCGCTCGAGGCCTGCCAGCGTACGGGCGTGACCGCGGCGCAGTACGGGCGAATTCCGGATTGTCCAGAGCAGCTGTGCCAGACCTATGGGGGCAACGGGAACCTTGGCCTTCGCCCCGAGAACGCCAGGACCCGGACGATCGGTCTACTCTATACACCGCACGCCCTAGCGGGACTGAGCCTCTCGGCCGACTACTATCGCATCGTGGTGAAGGGCTATATCGGGCCGATCCTGGCCGACAGCGTGCTGCAGAACTGCCTGGGCAAGGGCGCGGACTACTACTGCCGTTTCGTGCATCGCGCCGGCGACACCGGCGCCCTGTTCGGGGACCAGGCCACGGGCGGCTACATCGCCACCGGCGCCCAAAACACTTCGCTCCTGGTCAACGAAGGGGTCGATGTTCAGGCCGGCTATGATTTTCCGTTGGGCGACCTGGGGCGGTTCGACCTGAGCCTGACGGGCGTGCGGCTAATCAAGACGGGAGGCAAGAGCGCGCCGGACGACCCGCCGCGCAACTGCGCCGGTTACTTCGGCCCGCCCCATTGCTATGCGCCCCAGCCGCTATGGCGTCACAACCTCGCCGCGACCTGGCGCGCGCCCTGGCGCGAGGCGGTGGTGTCCCTGGTCTGGCGCCATATCGGCGCGACGCGACTGGCGGCCAACAGCGCTGATCCGGCGGTTAGCGACGGCGCAACGCCCTACGCCTACCGACCGTTCAGCCGGATCGGGGCCTATGACTATTTCGATCTTGGGGCTTCGCTGCGGTTGCGACCCGGTCTGACGGTCCGCCTGGTGGCCAACAACCTGTTCGACCTCACGCCGCCGGTCGTTCCGTCGACCTTCGTGGATGGCACGACCAACAACCCGAATACCTACACCGGAACCTACGATCCGCTGGGGCGCAACCTGCAGCTCGCCTTCAGCCTGGACTTCTAGCCCCCTTTTTAGAGTGCTCGCCGTGACGCGTCATCGATCCATGTTCTCCGCCCTGGCCATCGCGCTCGGCTTCGTCGCGCCCATGGCCGCCGCTCGGGCGCAAGGCCCCGTCTCCGCAGGCGTCGCCAGGCCTCCGCTTCCGGCGCCCGGCGTCAACACCATCGCCGAAGTCGAGCCGCGCGTTGCACGGCCGCCGGGCCAGCCTTGCGTCGCGCCGTTGTTCGCGCCGCGGCAGTTCGAGGGCGTCGAGCCGGTCGCCTTCTCCTATGCGCCGCCCGCGGCTTGTCCCGGGCCCTGGGCCAAGGTCGTGCTGGAGGCCGATTTCGACGTGACCGCCGGCCGGCAATTCGACCGCACCGCCATCATCCACCTGGGCGGCGTGAACCTCTACTATGGCACCACGATGGAGCCGCGCCGGGCGATCGCGCCGGCTTGGCATGTGGAGCGCGACGTTACCGATTACGCCGCCTTATTGGCCCGTCCGGGCGCCGGCGAGGTGCTGATCGCCAACATCGTCAATGAGACCTACACCGGACGCCTGACAGCGAGCGCGCGCCTGCTGTTCTATCCGGCCTCCGCCGGGGCGCCGGCCCCGACCGCGCCGCAGATCGTGCAGCCGATCTCCGACGGGCTGGCCAAACTGTCCAAGGACCAGGATCGTCTCACTCGGTCCGTGGTGCTGCCGGCCAATGTCGAGCGCTTGGCCCTCGACGTTCTCGCCCAGGGGCAGGCGGACGACGAGTTCTGGTACGACTGCGTTCCCGACGCCCTGGCTTCCGAAAAGGAAAGTCGCTGCGGGGGAGGAGCCTTCCGACAGGTCGAGGTTTTCGTCGACGGCCAGCGCGCCGGCTTGGCCGCCCTGTTTCCCTGGATCTTCACGGGTGGGATCAACCCATACCTGTGGTTTCCCGTCCCCGCTCCAGAGACCTTGAGCTTCACGCCCTCAAGGATCGACCTGACGCCATTCGCCGGGCTCGTGAACGATGGGCGGCCGCATCGCATCGAGGTCGCCGTTCCCGGCGTGCGCAACTACTATCTGGTCACCGCCACCCTGCTGGCCTGGCGGGACGAAGGCGCGGCCTCGATCTCTGGGCGCCTGCTGCGCAATACCCTGACGGCGGCGCGGGAGACGACGGACGCGCGCCGAGTCCGGACGGATAAGCAGGGCCTGAATGGCCGGATCGTCACGCGCCGCGCTCAGGACGGGGAGGTGGCGGGCGTTCTCGAGACTTCCCATGGCCAAGTGGTCACCACGGTGCGCTACGCCATGTCGTTCTCCAACCGCCAGGACTATGTCTCCAATGACAAGGTCCAGGTCGGACGCGTGCGGCAGTCGACGCATTCGCGAATTCTCACCCAGCGCACCGATGCGTCGGGGACCGCGAAGCGTCGGGAAACAGCCGATTATCCGCTAAGCATCGTCACCCGGGAAACGACCACGCCCGAGGGAACCGACCAGACGGCGGATGTCGACCTGACCTTGGCCCGGACCGAGCGCGAGGTTTCTTCGGACGGCCGTGTTCGGTTCCGCTCGCTGAGCAATCGCGTCACACCCACGGCTCGCGGCCAGTTCAACCGCACGGCCCGGCGCTTCCAGAACGCTTCGGGGTCGTCGGTTCAACGCTTTCGGTTCGAGGACAACGAAATCGGCTGCTATCGCCGCGCCGTGGTCGTGAAGGACAATGCCGTCACCGCCGCGCGCGATGGTTGCTGAACCGAGGCTCGGGAAAACCAGTCCCAGGGATCGGCCGGGAAGGCGGCCAAGATTGGCTTTGCTTGGTTGCTTCTTGCCCTTATCGCCCTTGGCGTACGGTCGAGTACGATTTCGTACGAATCGTTCTCGGGCGCGTCCAACAGGGCGCGCCAACCCCGAGCCTGCGTAAGAACGTCGAGCGACGCCGATTCCACGCCGTTGCTAAGGGCCAAGTAGCCGGTGTCGTCGACGCTCTGGCGCGCCTGACGCATGACCTCAACATGAGCGCCTGGCCGGTGGCCAGCTAATCGGGCGAGGCTAGTCCTCGCTGTTCAGGCCTAATTTGTGATTGTCGAATTCGGCGCCCAGGGTCGGCAGACCCGACATTGCAGACCCGACATTGCAGACGAGGTCCTTGCGGGCCTCCTGGTCGGCCTTACGCGGCGGATCGCTACGCGTGAAGGACATCTTCGGCAGCGCGCGCCAGCAATACCGAAGCTTCGTTTTGGCTGGCTCCAGCCAAACGCGCGCTGGCGCTATGCCAGGAAACATGAGGTCTTGTGCAAGGGGCGGAGCGAGCATACGAAAAATGCGCTCCCCTCTGGCGAGAGTTCCTTTGGGCGATCGCGACGAGGTGTCGAATGAAGGCCTCGAAAATCGACCTTTGCCGGGAGTCTTCTTCCAAACGCGGCAATCGCTTCTGCGTGGCGATGACTTCTGCCTACGTCTTGAACGCCATCGTCGTCGGCGACGTGTCCGCTCAAGTCCGGCAAATCAGCGCCGTCGATGAGGTCGTCGTCACGGCCCGTGGCCGCGCGGAGGCGCTGCAACAGTCCCCGATGTCTATTGCGGCGTTCCCGGGCCAGGAATTGGAACGGCGCGGCGTGGCGAATATCGCGGACCTGCCCCTCGCTAACCTGTCGATCCGCGAGGGCGGCAGCACGTCCGGGGCAGGCTTTACGCCGGTCATGAGCATCCGGGGCGTCGGCCAGACGGATTTTACGATCAACACCGATCCGGGCGTCGGGGTCTATCTGGATGGCGTCTATCTCGGCCGCACCATCGGAAGCATCCTCGATCTTCTTGATGTCGAACGGGTCGAGGTCCTGCGCGGGCCGCAAGGGACGCTATTCGGCCGCAACACCATCGGCGGCGCGGTCCGCATCATCTCGCGCGTCCCAAAGGTCGCCGACGGATTTACGGGCAGGATCTCGGTGGCGGCCGGCGAGGGTGACTATTGGCAGTTGAAGGCCGCGGCCGGCGGTCCGCTCGGCGATCGGGTCGCGCTTCGCCTTTCGGCTGTCGTGCGCCAACGGGGTGGCTACGTGGACGCCTTGCAATATCACGATCTCAAGTTGGGCGACGAGGACCTTCGGGCCGCGCGGGCGGCTCTGCGCTGGCGGCCCGCCGACGCCCTGACACTCGACCTGGCGGCCGACTACACGCGACGACGGGACGCGCCGGCCGCCAACGTCGCCTTACGGCTGGGCGGCCTATCGGATACGAGCCCCGCGCCCACGGGAACCAACGCCACATTCTTCAACTCCGGTCGCGGCCCGCCACCCATCTCTCGCCCACCGTTCGTATCCGTGGATGCGCCGCGTTGCGCGACCGATGCGGCCTTCCGCGCCGGGAGCTTCACCTGCTACGGCGACGCCTGGGTTGCGGAGCGTGGCAATAATTCGGTCTGGACCGACAGGCAGGGCCGGCAGATCACGCCGACGAACGCACTCGACTCCTGGGGGGAGGCTCTGAGCGTCAATTGGGACTCGCCGATCGGCCTGCTCACCGTGATCTCGTCGCATCGCGCGTTCACCAGCACGTTCTACAACGACTTCGACTTCACGCCGTACGTGATTTTCCACAACAACAACGTCCCCTACAAACAGCGACAATGGTCGCATGAGGCGCAATTGAGCGGCTCGGCTTGGGATGAGAAACTGGACTACGTGGTTGGGGGCTATGTCTTCCAGGAACGCGGCGTCGAGTCTGTCGACCAACTTACGCCCGGAGATGTGCCGGCGGCGCAGGCGAGCGCCCTGGCGGCGACCCTGCCGTACTTCCAGACGACGGACCGGCATATCGACAACAGGTCCAGGGCCCTGTTCGGCCAGCTCACGGTCAGCCCCATTCGCCAGCTTCATCTCACCGCCGGCCTGCGCCTGACGGACGAAACCAAGGACTACCGTGTAGAGCAATCCCGCGCCGTCGGCCCGCGCCTCAGCGCCACCGGCCGGCAGAGCTCCAAGATTTGGACACCGTCGTTCAACCTGGCTTACCAGGCTTCGCCGCAGATCCTGATCTACGGCGCCTACGCTGAAGGCTACCGAGCCGGAGGATTCGCATCGCGGTTTCCGGGCGGCTTGCCGACCCCGCTGCCGTCCTACGGCCCAGAGTTCGTCAATTCGTACGAGCTGGGCCTGAAGACAACGGCATTGGATCGACGTCTGGTCGTCAACCTCGCCGCGTTCCGCATGGACTACGACGACATCCAGGTGACCGCCGCCGTCCCGAACTTGCCCGGTTTCACTCTCAACCTCGGTAGCGCCGAGTTCACGGGCTTCGAAGCCGAGTCGACCTTCGCCCTAACCCCTCGCTTGACCGCCGGCGTCTTTGTCGGCCGCACGCACAAGGCCTTGACCGAGGTCGCCCCCGGCACGACCGCCGGCGGCGGCACGAACGTCGTTGTCCCTATTTCCGACGACAGCCGCCTGCCGGGTCCCGAATGGCAAGCCGGTCTCGCGCTCACCCATGCAACGCTGCTGCGGCGCGGAGGACGGCTTACGACCCGCATCGACGTGGCTTACGAGTCCGACGACGCCAGCGCGGTCGCCAACTATCCGATCATCATCCGTAAGGCCCATGCCGTGGCCAATCTCAGGCTAAGCTATGCTCCGCCAAAGAAGGAATGGGAACTCGCCATGGGTGCGCGCAACCTGTTCGACGTGCGGTACTTCACGACCAAGAATCTGTCTCCCGCCGCGGGTTCGGCGTCGGGAACACTGGGAAGGCCGCGGGAGACCTATGTCGAGGTGAGCCGCCGGTTCGGCGGCTGACATGGCCAGGCTGTTGCTTTCGGAGCCGCGGCGGGCGCAACTAGGCCTTGTGCCGCTTGGGGCGACACGCAACGGCTGGGGCTGGGATTGATGGTCAATTGGCGACTTCCGGGCGGCTCGCGCACCCTCCTGTTGCTGCTGATCGCCACGGTAATTCCCACGCTCTTGCTTGCGGCGGGCGGGGCGTATTTCGCGATCCAATCGAAGCGGTCGGAATTGGAGGCGCGGGCCACCGCCGACGCTCGGATTCTGTCGCAAAGCGTCGACCGCCATCTGGAGAGCCAGATCGACCTGGTGGAAGCCCTCGCGGCGTCTCCCGCCCTCGATCCGCCGACGGATCTGGCCTTCTTTCGCGAGGTCGCCCTGCGCGAACGCTCGCGGCATCGCCATTGGCTGGCGGTCATCCTTCTGGATCCCGCCGGCGCGTGGATCGTCCACACCGAGAGGGCGCGGGCCGGCCGCCGCGCCATTGACTCGGCCAGCATGCGCCGCGCGCTGACCTCGCGGTCGGCGGTCGTGGGGGAGATGCGGCGCGGTGAAAGGGGCCTTTGGGGCCTTCCGGTGCGCGCGCCCGTGATTCGCGACGGCAAGTTGATCTACGTCGCCACGGTGGTCAGTCGCCCGGATGACTTTCGAAGCCTGATCCAGGCCTTTCGTCCGCCACCGGACTGGATCATCTCGATCGTCAATCAAGACGGTCAGGTGGTCGCCCGATCGCGGGGCGAGGCGCAGTTCGTCGGCAGACCCGCCAGTCAAGCCACGCTCCAGGCGCGAGGCCGTGGCCGGGGAGGCGTCTACGCGGGCCGTACGCTCGAGGGCATATCGACTATCTCGTCGTACTGGCTGTCCCCAAAGACCGGGTGGTCGGTCCACATCGGCATCCCGCGCGCCAGCTTCGAACAGCCGCTGCACGGCATGCTCGTCTTGCTCGTCATCGGTCTGGTCCTCAGCCTTGTCATGACGGCGCTCTTCGTCTGGCTGCTGTTGCGCGACCTGTCGGCCCGGAGCGCGCAGGCCGCCGCCGTCGAGCAGGCGGTCCGGATGGACGCGCTGGGGCGCCTGACGGGAGGCGTGGCCCACGACTTCAACAACCTGCTCATGATCATCCAGGGCAATGCGGACACCCTGGGCCGGCGGCTCGCCGACCATGAGGCCGCCCAGCGGCCGCTGTCGGCGATCCGGATGGCCACCGACCGGGCGGCCAAACTGGTCCGCCAGCTGCTCACTTTCGCCCGGGGAGGACCGGCGGAGAGGCGGGTTGTGGACCTGGGCGCGGCGATCGCCGCAGCGCGCCTGGCCCTGGAAGAGATCGCCGGGCCCTCAGTCCGGGTCGCCTTGCAGCTGCCGGCGGACCGGCTCCTGGTCGAGCTCGATCCGCTCCAGCTGGAGGTCGCGTTGATCAATCTCTGCGCCAATGCGCGGGACGCCATGCCAGGGGGCGGCGACATTTCCATCGAGGTGGAGCGTCGCGGCGAGCAGGCCCAGGTCGAGGTGCGCGACAGCGGCGCGGGTTTTTCCCCCGAGGTCGCGGCGCGGGTCTTCGAGCCCTTCTTCACGACCAAGGCCAGCGGGAAGGGCACGGGACTTGGTTTGACCCAGGTCTACGGCTTCGTGCGCACGTTCGGCGGCTCGGCGGCCGTGTCGAATGGTCCTGGCGGCGGAGGGCGCGTCACATTGCATCTTCCCCTCGCGACGTCGCCGCCCGATCAGGGAGAGCGCGTTGACGCCGCCATGCCGCCGGCGAGCGGCGGGGCTCGGATCCTCGTGGTCGAGGATGATGACGAGGTGCGTGCGACCACCGGCGCGTACCTGCGCGAGTCCGGACTGGACGTGGAGGAGGCGCGGGACGCCGACGAGGCTTTGGAGGTGCTGCGACGGGAGCGGTTTGACGTCGTCGTCTCCGATGTCGTCATGCCAGGCTCGATGAACGGCGCCGGCCTAGCCAAGGCAGTTAAGCGCGATTGGCCCTCCCTGCCGATTATTCTCGTGTCGGGATACAGCGACGGCGTCGCGGGCGCGCGCGACCTCGGCGTCGCCGTGCTCCCAAAGCCGTACGATCTCTCCGAGCTGGAGCGAATCCTCCGCGCCATGGCCTTGGGCCATCCGCCCCCGGCTCGCTATGTCACGGCCTGAGGACTTGGCCGGCCGGATCCGCGTCCTGGAGCCTGCCTACTTCGCCGTCGCCGCGGGGCGGCCAGCAAGCTGGTCGGGGCTGACCTCATAGCCTTCGACATCGGTGTCCGGCAGCATGGCCGCATCCCATCCTGCGAAGGCTTGCCGCAGTTCCTCAAGCCGCGCCGGATGGGCGTTGGCCAGGTTGGCTCGTTCGCGCGGGTCGCGCTTCAGGTCGAACAGGTACTCGTGCTGGCCGACACGAAGGTACTTCCAATCACCGTCCCGCACGGCCGCCTGACGCTGGCCTACGAATCTCCAGTACAGGCGGCGGGGGACCGGTGCCGCCGTCCCCTGGATGACCGGGCCCAGGTCCTGGCCGTCGAGCGGAAAGTCAGGGTCGGCCGGAGCGCCGGCCACGGCCAGCAAGGTCGCGGTCCAGTCCATGGTGATGGCGACTTGCGGCGACACCACGCTCCGAGGAAAGCGGGCCGGGTAGCGAACGATAGCCGGGACTCGAATACCGCCCTCCAGCAGGTCGCCCTTTTCGCCTAGGAGCGGCCACATGCGGGAAAAACGCTCGCCGCCGTTGTCGCTGGTGAAGACCACGACCGTGTCGTCCGCGACGCCGGCCTGGTCCAGGGCGGCCAGGACACGGCCCACCCCGTCATCCATCGCGCGCACCATGTCTCCATAGGTCGTCAGCGAGCCGCCGCCGTAGTCGAACAGGTCCTTCAGTTTCGCGGCCCTCGCAGCGTCGGCAGGCCCCTCCCACGGCCAATGCGGCGCGGTGTAGTGAAGACTCAGGAGGAAGGGCCGCGACGCCCGCGCGGCGCTACGCACATAGTTCACCGCATGATCGGTCAGCAGGTCGGTGAGGTATCCGGCCTGCTCGATCAGCGCTTCGTTCTCGTAGAGATCTGGCCGGCCGGCGCGGTTCTTGTGGGTGAAATAGTCCGCGCCGCCGCTCGCCACGCCGAAGAACTGATCGTAGCCGCTCTTGAGGGGGCCGTACCGCGGAAGAGCGCCCAAATGCCACTTGCCGACAAGGCAGGTCGAATACCCGCTCCGCTTGAGGAGGGATGCAAGTGTTGGGTGTGATGGCGGCAGACCAAGC
>NZ_JBFUJD010000103.1:0-15225 GCF_056401555.1 Caulobacter sp. P4_E5 | reverse complement strand
GCGGCCACGGTTGACGAAGTTGTCGTCACCGGCCTGCGCGAGAGCTTGAAGAAGTCGATCCAGGTCAAGCGTGAAGCCAACGCGGTGATCGACGTCATCACCGCCGATGGCGTCGGCAAGTTTCCTGACCGCAACGTCGCCGAGGCGCTGGCCCACGTGCCCGGCGTCAGCGTCGACCACCAGTTCGGCGAGGGGGAGCGGGTCGCCATCCACGGCACCGATCCGGCCCTGAACCGCATTCTGGTCGACGGCCACAGCATCGCCTCGGCCGATTGGGGCGGTAATCCGTCCGACCGCTCGAGCCGAAGCTTCAACTATTCGCTGCTCGCGCCCGAGATCGTGGCGCGCGCGGAGGTGTTCAAGTCGCCCGAAGCCCGGATCGACGAAGGCAGTTTGGGCGGCACCGTCATCGTCCACACCCGCAAGCCGCTGGACCTGGAGGCCAACACCTTCTCAGGCTCGCTCGGCTACGCCTACAACGACCGTTCCGAGAAGGGAAACGCGCGCGCCTCGGGTCTCTATAGCTGGAAAGACAGCTCCGGCAGCCTGGGTGTCCTGCTGGGCGCCACCTATGACAAGCAGCACCTGACCCGGGCCGGCGTCGAGTATTTCGGCTACAGCGGCGGCGACAGCTTCAACAGCGCTTTCACCTATGACGCGGCCGGCAATGTAACCGGCGGCCCGACCATCAACGGCGCGGCGCCGACCAACGCCAGCCTGGCGACCCTTCGCGCTTCGCGCCTGCCGTGCTGCATCAACTTCGCTTATTTCGACCAGACGCGCGAGCGGGTCGGCGTATCGGGCGCCTTGCAATACAAGCCCACCGACGACCTCGAACTCCTGGCGACGGGGATGCATATCGAGGGCAAGTACAACAACTACAGCCAGTCGGAATATTCCGTCGCCGTCTGGACCCCCACCACCCTGCAGGCCGCCACGGTCAACAATGGCCTGATGACCAAGGGCGTCTTCGGTCCCAAGTCGAACGGCGACACCGCCCAACTCGACACCAACTATCGCAAGACGACGATCAAGAACGATAGCCTCAACTTCGCCGCCAACTGGAAGCCGGGCGACTGGGATATCCACGCGGACGTCGGCTACACCAAGGCGACGGGCGGCAAGGACCCCGAGTATCTGTTCTCGGCGATGACCAGCGCCGGCTTCACCTACGCCTTTGACGGCAAGAACACAGTGGTCAATTACACCGCCGATCCGAGCCTCCCGGGCACCTTCGCCAGCCGGAAGAACGGCACGGTCACCCGCAACGGCCAGACCTTCACCGGCTACCAGCTCGGCGGCGTCTACACCGGCGTGACCTCGGATGAAGAGACCTACGGTCAGGTCGACTTCAGGCGCGACGTCGAATGGGGTCCGTTCAACAAGATCCGCTTTGGCCTCAAGTACTCCGACCACAGCAACCAGGAATCCTCGGCCGGTACATCCGACTATTCGGACACGCCGTTCAGTCTGGCGGACATCAAGACGATCAAGACGCCGGCGGACCTGTTCAGCGGCCTGGGCGCCAGCGGCAACGCCACGCAGTTCACGACCATTCCAAAGGAAGAGGTCATCCGCCTGCTCAAGGCGCGGAAGTACTCGTTCTACAGCATCGACTACGGCGCCAGCTTCAAGGTCGACGAAAGCATCGCCGCCGCCTATGTCCAGGCCGACTTCGAACAGAATGGCTGGCGCGGCAACATCGGCGGCCGCTTCGTCAACACGAAGGACGACTCGACCTACTGGCTGAGCGGCGACAACGGCAACACCTACAGCCAGACGAAGGTCTCCAAGAGCTACGACAAGTTCTTGCCGTCCCTCAACGTCGCCTATTCCGTCAACGATAACGTGGTGGTGCGCGGCGCGGCGGCCCAGGTCATCGCCCGGCCTCGCTATGGTCAGCTGGCTGGCGCGTTCAGCCGGGACGACAACCAGCACACCGCTGGCGGCGGCAACCCCAACCTGAAGCCCTATGAAGCGCTGAACCTCGAGCTGTCGGCCGAATGGTACTTCGCTCCGGGCGCGCTGATTTCGGCGGAAGTCTTCCACCGCGACATCAGCTCCTATGTCGTGTCCAAGGCCACCGACATGCAGCTGTTCAATCCGAACACTCAGCGCAACGAGACCTACAGCGTCACCTCGCCGATCAACGCCCAGGACGCCAAGGTCAACGGCCTGCTGGTGTCGTTCCAGAGCGAACTGCCCTGGGGCTTTGGCATCCAGACCAACGTCTCCTACTCGGAGGCCGAAGTCCAAGACTACAACATGCCGTTCCTCTCCAAGTACACGGTCAATGTCATTCCGTACTATGAGCGGGGGGCGTTCCAGGCCCGCCTCAGCTACAACTACCGTTCTTCGTACTTTACGGGCATTGGCCGCCTGAACTCGAAGGACAGCACCGACGGCTATAACCAGCTCGATTTCTCGGCGTCCTACAAGTTCACCGATCGTATGTCGCTGAACTTGAACGCTCAGAACCTGCTGGACGAAACCTACTACTCCTATAGCGGCGACAAGGCCGCGCCGACCGCCTTCTACAAGAACGGTCGCGTGCTGGCGCTGAGCTTCGCTTACAAGATGTAGGGTCTATCTTTCTCCCCGACTTGGTCGCCGTCGCGCTGCAAGGTGACGGCGACCAATTTTTTCTTTGGGGAAATGGTTTTCTGTTGAACAGTATTGGCGCCCGAAGCCGAGTTCGGATGCTGAATTGAGTGTTGAGGACCCGGCGCCGCCGGGGCCGCCGCGTGCGAGGCGAGGGGACGGAACCAGCATGACCAGAGCCGGCGCTTGGTTGAGCCTGCTGATCCTCGTCCTGGCCCTGGGCGGTCAGGCCACCGCCGCCACGCGGATCGAGCTCGACGGCGCCTGGCGGTTCCATACCGATCCGAACACCGAAGGCGTCGCCGCCGGATGGTCTGCCCGGACGCCGCAAGGCGCGCGCGTGGTCACGGTTCCACACACCTGGAACCTGGGTCCCGACCAAGCCTTCGATGGTGTCGGCTGGTACTTCAAGACCTTCGTGCTGCCGGCCGAGCTGGCCGGTCGGCACGCCGAGCTGAACTTTGGCGCGACCTTCTACAAGAGCCGGGTCTTCGTGAATGGCGTCGAAGCCGGCGGACACGAGGGCGGCTTCACGGCCTATCATCTGGATGTGGGCAAGCTGCTCCGCTCCGGCGAGAACCGGATCGCGGTGGCCATCGACAACCGGCCGGGCTTCGCCACCATACCCGGCTACGCCATGCGGCTGCAGGCCTCGGGCAATGTCTGGTACGACTGGTGGCGCAACGGCGGGATCCTGCGCGACGTCTGGCTGAGCGTCGCCGGCCAGGGCCAGATTCGCCGGCAAGTGATCCGACAGAGCCTGTCCGCCGAGCAGGCCACGGCGCGCACGGCGGTCGCGATCGAGAATGTCGACGCCAGCGCCCACGCCTACGGTGTGACGGCCAGTCTCGAGGATCCGGATGGACAGATCGTCGCCCGCGCCCAGCGGACCGTACGCGTGGCGAGCGGCGCGACCGCAGAGGCATCGTTCGATCTCGACGCTCCGAAGCCCCAACTCTGGAATATTGGTGCGGCCAAGCTCTATCGGCTGTCGGTGGAATTGCGCGACGAGGACGGTCGCTTGCTCGACACACGCGCCGACACGATCGGTTTCCGCAGCATCCAGATCAAGGAGCGCCGCCTCTATGTGAACGGTCGGCCCGTGCGCCTGACCGGCATGACACGCCACCAGGATTCGCCGTGGGAAGGCCAAGCCGAAAGCCAGGGGACGATCCGGCAGGACTGGAACGACCTCGCCGCGCTGCACGTCACCCTGACCCGTCCCGTGCACTATCCGCAGCCCCAGGCGGTGCTGGACGCGGCCGATCGCGACGGGATCCTGCTGATCCCCGAGATCCCGATCTGGCAGATGACCGAGGCCCAACTAGCCGATCCGCGTCTGCTGGATCTGGCCAAGCGCCAGATGGGCGAGATGATCACCGAGGCTGGCAATCACCCCAGCGTGCTGGCCTGGAGCGTGATGAACGAGAGCGACGCCTCCAAGCCTGGCGGCCTGGCGTTTTTCCGGGCCATGAAGGCGCATATCAGCACGCTGGACCCCGGCCGCTTCGTGACCTTCGCCGACTCCGACGTCTCGATCGCGCCGTGGAAGCCCGCCGAGGCGTTGCGCGAGGCCGACTTCGTTATGGCCAATGCCTATTTCGGCACGTGGAGCGGCGGGGCCGATTCCGTCGAGCCCTGGCTCGACTTCTTCGACAAGACCTATCCCGACAAGATGCTGGTGATCTCGGAGTTCGGTTGGCCCGGCCCGTTTTCCACCGATCCGAAAGCCGCCGACGCGGCGCGGATCGAGAACCTGCTGGGCCAGATGGCCGCCTTCCAGAAGCGCGCCTTCGTGGGCGGGGCGATCTTCTGGACCTACCAGGACTATCACTCCAACCGGAACCTCTACGCCGGCTCGGTCGACGGCTATGTCGACCACGGCGTCGTCGACGAGAACCGCCAGCGCAAGCCGTCCTACACGGCCTGGGAGCAGCGCAACCGCGCGCTGGACGTCTCGGTGACGTGGTCGGTGGGCGAGGGCGGTTTGAAGGGCTTCATCGCCAAGGTCGCGCCGCGCCCCGTCGGCGCCTTGCCCTCCTACCCGGTAATCGGCGCCAAGGTCCGCTGGAAAGCCCTCGACCAGAACGGCGCGGTGATCGCGGAGAGCGCGCTTCAGGACCTCGACCTGACGGCGGCTACGACGGTCGCTGGGGCCTGGGACAAGCCGGTTGACGGCATCGTCCGCGTCAGTGTCGACGTCCTGACCGCGACCGGCGCGCGCGCCGGCGGCCAGGCAGCCGAGTATCGACCCTTCAAGCTCGGCTCGGCGCCGTTCCCGCCCGATCCGGCGCAGCTTCCTTCCAGCCCGGCGGTGCGTTGATGTCCAACTCCAAGACAGGTTCCCAGGGTCTCGACCGGCGCGCCTTCCTCGCCGGGGCCGCGGGAGGCGCCGCCGTCGTGGGCGCGGCCCCGGGTTTCGCCGCGTCRCCGGAAATCCCGGTGGCGGCCTCGACGGCGCCGACGGCCGATGTCCTGAGCCCCGAGCAGATCGACCAGGCCTGGCGTCGCGCGGCCGGCAAGTTCGACGCGCCCCGCGCCGCCGTGCTCAAGCGGGCGCGCGCGGTGACCGCCAGCGGCCCCTTCCGCCCTGACTGGCCCTCGCTCAAGACCTATGAGGCTCCGCTCTGGTACCAGGACGCCAAGTTCGGGATCTTCATCCACTGGGGCGTCTATTCGGTGCCGGCCTTCGGCGGCGAATGGTACTCGCGGCTGATGTATCAAAAGGGCTCGAAGGAGTACGAGCACCACATCGCGACCTACGGCCCGCAGGACCGCTTCGGCTACAAGGACTTCATCCCGCGGTTCACCGCCAAGGCTTACGATCCGGTCGGCTGGGCGCGCCTCTTCAAACAGGCCGGCGCGCGCTATGTCGTGCCGGTGGCCGAGCACCACGATGGCTACGCCATGTACGATACGCGCCTGTCGGACTGGACCGCCGTCAAGACCGGCCCCAAGCAGGACCTGATCGGCGCCTTCGCCAAGGCCGCCCGGGCCGAAGGCCTGCACTTTGGCCTCTCCAGCCACCGCGCCGAGCACGACTGGTTCTTCGACGAGGGCCGCAAGATCCCGTCCGACGTCAATGATCCGCGCTATCTGGAGCTCTACGGCCCCGCCCAGTCGCGCCTGTCGGGCAAGGGCGACGCCGACCTCTATGGCGACTTCACCGCCGTTTCCCGGGCCTGGGTCGACGACTGGCTGGCGCGCACGGCCGAACTGGTCGAGCTCTACGATCCCGAGCTGATCTATTTCGACTGGTGGATCGGCAAGGCCGAGTTCCGCGCCGCCCTGCCGACGATGCTGGCCCAGTACTACAACACCAAGGCCGCCCAAGGCCGCCAAGGTGTCGTCAACTAC
The DNA here is from genome assembly GCF_056401555.1 of Caulobacter sp. P4_E5. Taxonomy (NCBI): domain Bacteria; kingdom Pseudomonadati; phylum Pseudomonadota; class Alphaproteobacteria; order Caulobacterales; family Caulobacteraceae; genus Caulobacter; species Caulobacter sp. P4_E5. The sequence goes on along the minus strand of NZ_JBFUJD010000103.1, from coordinate 9,267 downwards.
AAGCTAGGCTCGATGCCAGTCGGGGCCGGGGTGCTGGACATCGAGCGCGGCCAGGCGCCGGGCATCCAGCCGACCGCATGGCAGACCTGCACCTCGATCAGCGACAAGGCCTGGGGCTTCATCGAGAACGACACCTACAAGAGCGCTGGCCAGCTAATCCACCTGCTGATCGACGTCGTCTCCAAGAACGGCAACCTGCTGCTCAATGTCGGCCCGCACGCCGACGGCAGCATCCCGCCCGCCGCCCGCGACACCCTGCTTGCCATGGGCCAGTGGCTGTCCCTGAACGGCGAGGCGATCTACGGCTCGCGGCCCTGGCGGGTGTTCGGCGAAGGACCGACCGAGATCGCCGACGGCTCGTTCCAGGAGACCAAGACCAAGCCGTACACGGCCAAGGATTTCCGGTTCACCACCCGCGACGGACGCCTCTACGCCCTGCAGCTGAACGTGCCGGAGGGCGACCAAGCCCTGATCGTCTCGATCAAGCCGACGGACCAGGTCCGCGCCGTCACCGCGCTCAGCACCGGCCGGTCCGTCGCCTTCAGTCAGACGGCCGAGGGCCTGCGGCTGGCGGTCGGCGGACAGCCCGCCGGCTACGCCGCCTACGTCTACCGTATCGAACTGATCTGATGGGAAGGGCCATCATGCGCCGCATTCTGACCCGCGCTTTTTTCGCCGCCGCCATGCTGGGGCTCGCCTTCGCGGGCGGCGCCCAGGCGCAAGCGAAGTTGGCCAAGGCCACCCAGCCGGTGGCGCTGTTCTACCTGATGGAGACGCCCAAATYGACGCGCTCTTTCGAGCAGCACATCGATAAGATCGGCCTGCTGGTCCCGACCTGGTACGGGGTGTCCAAGGACGGCCTGGTCACCGGCGCGCCCAATCCGGGCGTCCTGAGCAGGGCGAAAGCCGCGCGCCTGCCGGTGATGCCGATCATCTCGCTGACCGAGCGGGCGGGCCTGCATCAGCTGATGACTAGCGAGGCGGCCAAGAAGAGCATGATCGAGGCGCTGGTCCGCGAGGCCAAGGCCAACGGCTATGTCGGCTTCCATTTCGACTTCGAGAACATCAGCTATCTCGACCGCGACGCCTTCACCCTGATGGCCAAGCAGACCGCCGACGCCCTGCACGCCGTCGGCTTCACCATGGGCGTCGCCGTCGTGCCCAATGCGCCGGGCCATCCGGGCAAGGGCGCCTATTCCAAGTGGATGTGGGAATACTGGCGCGGCGCCTACGATATCGAGGCGCTGGGCAAGATCGCCGACGAGGTCAGCCTGATGACCTACGACCAGCACACGCGCTGGACCCCGCCGGGCCCGGTCGGCGGCATGCCCTGGGTGATGGAGAACCTCGACTACGCCCTGAAGGTCGTTCCGCGCGAGAAGATCTCGCTGGGCATCCCGCTCTACGGCTACCGCTGGTTCGCCGATAATCCGGTGCGCCCCGACGGCACGGAGGCCGTCAACATCAGCGGCGTCTATTTCGACGCCGACGAGTCCATGCCCATGGCCCGCGAATACGGCGTCAAGGTGCAGTGGGACGATGTCCAGAAGGAGAGCTGGTACGTGCTCTACCGTGACCAGATGAACGAGTGGGTGTCGATGCCCGACGCCCGCAGCTTCAAGGCCCGCTACGACCTGGTGAAGCAGCAGGGCCTGAGCGGCTTCAGCGCCTGGGTGCTGGGCTCGGAAGACCCGGCGATCTGGGACGTGCTGCCCGTCGTCAAGCGCTGAGGAACATCGATGCGACCCGCTCACCGTTTCGCGACCGCCAGCCTGGCGGCCCTTTCCCTGGCCATGGTCGCCGGTTCGACCCTGGCCGCCTCGCAGGCCGTGCCGATCATTCCGATTCCTGCCGAGCTTAGCCGGGGCAGTGGCGTTCTCGTCGTTCGCTCAGGGGCCATGGTCTCGGTTCCGGTTGGCGACGCCGGCGCCCTGTCGGCCGCGCGCCTGCTGGCGGCGCAGGTCAAGCAAACGCGCGGCCTGGACCTGGTTGTCCGCGAGGGCGGGCCGGGCCAGATCGTGCTGGCGCGCGATCCGTCCGTGACCGCCGCCGAGGGCTATGGACTGGCCGTGACGCCGAAGGGCGTGCGCATCGCCGCCAAGGACGACGCCGGCCTGCTGTACGGCGCCATGACTCTGGCTCAGCTGCTCAGTCCGGACGCGGCGTTCGGCCAGCCGGTCAAGGTTCCGGCCCTGACCGTGCGCGACCAGCCGCGCTTCGCTTGGCGCGGGATCATGGTCGACGTGGCGCGCCACTTCCAGCCTGCGGAGTCGCTGAAGCCGCTGATCGACGCCATGGCCGCGCACAAGATGAACGTGCTGCATCTGCACCTGAGCGACGACCAGGGCTGGCGCGTCGAGATCAAGCGCTACCCCAAGCTGACGGAAATCGGCGCCTGGCGCACCCCGCCGACGGCGGGCGAAGCGTCTTCGACCCAGCCCTATGGCGGCTTCTACACCCAGGACCAGATCCGCGATCTGGTCGCCTATGCGCGCGAGCGTTCGGTGACCATCGTGCCTGAGATCGATCTGCCGGGCCACGCCCAGGCGGCGGTCGCCGCTTATCCCGAGATCGGCGTCTTCGGCGACCGGCCGCCTGTCGGGGTGGACTGGGGGGTCAACCCCTACCTGTTCGACGTCGACCAACCCAGCCTGACCTTCATCGAAGGCGTGCTGGACGAGCTGATGAGCCTGTTCCCGTCGACCTATATCCACGTTGGCGGCGACGAGGCGATCAAGGACCAGTGGCAGCGCTCGCCCGCCGTCCAGGCCCGCATCCGCGAGCTGGGGCTCAAGAACGAGCACGAGATGCAGAGCTGGTTCATCGAGCATCTCGGCAAGTACCTGGCCGCCCATGGCCGGCGGCTGATCGGTTGGGACGAGATCCTCGAAGGCGGACTGCCGGCCTCGGCCTCGGTGATGTCATGGCGGGGCGAGCAGGGGGCGATCGACGCGGCCAATCAGGGCCACGACGTGGTGCTGTCGCCCGCGCCGATCCTCTATCTGGACAGCCTGCAGAGCGATCGCGCCGACGAGCCGCCGGGCCGACTGTCGATCATGACCCTGAAGGACGTCTACGGCTACGAGCCCATGCCCAAGGGCATCGCGCCCGACAAGGCCGGCCACGTGCTGGGCGCCCAAGCCAATGCCTGGTCCGAGTACCTGGTGACGCCAGCACAGATCCGCCACGCGATCTTCCCGCGCCTGGACGCCGTGTCGGAGATCACCTGGTCGCCGAAGGACAGGCGGGACTGGCCGAGTTTTCTCGACCGGTTGGACATCCAGCGCCTGCGCTACGCCCGCCAGGGGATCAACGCCGCCGACAGCGCCTTCGCGGTCGGCTTCGCCCTAGACGAGGGGCGCGGCGCCGCGCTGCGGTCGGGCAAGGCCAGCGTGCTCCTGTCGACCCAGACGGGCTTCGGCCAGATCCGCTATACATTGGACGGCAGGACGCCGACGGCGCGCTCGCCGCTCTACGTCAAGCCGCTCGCGGTCGCCGTTGGAACTACGATCCGCGGGGCGGCCTTCACCGCTGACGGGCGCGTGACCGCTGCGCCACGCGCCTTCGATCTTGGCCGAACGGCCCTGCTGACCCGGGGCAACAGTGACCTGACCGCCTGCCCCAAGGGGGCGTTGGGCCTGCGCGTGCCGCTGACCTCGGAGGCGCAGGCCGATGCGCCGGCCTTCAACGTCAATCTGTTCGACACCTGCGCCATGTATCCGGCCGCGCCGCTGGACCTGGCCGGCGGCTTCGAGGTCAAGGTCGCGCGCGTGCCACGCCACTACGGCCTGGCCGGCGACACCGACAAGGTCCGCTGGCACTACAACGCCACCCGGTTCGGCGAGCTGATCGTCCGCGCCGGCGGCTGTGAGGGCAGGGTGGTCGCCACCTTCCCGCTGCCCGACCCGGCCACCGCGGGCAACCGCCTGACCTTCCAGGGCGAACTACCCGACGGGGCTGGCGATTCCGATCTCTGCCTGCTGTTCACGGCGCCGCTGTCGGGGCCTTTCTATGCGGTCGAGGCTCTGGCCCTGACGCCTCGCGTCTCCAACTGAACTGGTGAGGACCATGCTTCGATCCGCGCTGCTTTCCGCCGCCGCCCTCGCGACCCTGGCTACCGCCGCCATGGCCGGGCCCGTCGAGATGCAAAGCCTCGATCAGGGTTGGAGCTTCCGCCTCGATCCGGCCGACGCCGCGGCCAAGGTCCATGCGGCCGAGTTGCAGTGGCGGCCGGCGACTGTGCCGGGCGTGGTGCAGACCGACCTGTTTGCCGCTGGTCGTATTCCCGATCCCTTCGCGGACGCCAACGAGGCGCAACTGCAGTGGATCGGCCTGGCCGACTGGCAGTACCAGCGCACTCTAGACGCCGACGCGGCCCTGCTGGCCCGCGATCACGTCGACCTGGTGTTCGACGGCCTCGACACCTTCGCCGAGGTCTTCGTCAACGGCGTCAAGCTGTTGTCGGCCGACAATCAGCACCGGCGCTGGCGCGTGCCGGTCAAGTCGGTGCTGAAGCCGGGCGCCAACGCGATCACCATCGCCTTCAAGTCGCCGATCAAGAAGCTGCAGCCGGACATCCTCAAGCAGCCCTACGTCCTGCCCGGCGCCTATGACTCCGCGTTTGGCGACGAACCGACGGCCAAGCACACCTCCACCTATGTCAGGAAGTCCCCCTATCACTACGGCTGGGACTGGGGGCCGCGCTACGTCACCGAAGGGATCTGGCGGGAGGTGCGACTGGAGGCCTGGGACGAGGCGCGGATCGACGGCTTCCGCATCCGCCAGGATCAGGTGACCGCCGACCATGCCCGGCTTTCCGCCGAGTTCGAGATCGAGTCCGACGGGACGCGCACGGTCGAGCTGGCCGTCACGCCGACGACGCCGGACGGCGCCGCGCTGCCGGTGGCCCGCCAGACGGTGACGCTGGTGCCGGGACTCAACCGCGTCTCCGTGCCCGTGCCGATCGCCGCGCCCAAGCTGTGGTGGCCGGCGGGTTACGGCCGCCAGGACCTCTACCGGTTCAGCGCCTCCGTCGCCCTGGACGGCGCGATCCTGGCCAAGGCCGAGCGCCGGTCGGGCCTGCGCACCGTCGAGCTGCGCCGCGAGACCGACGCCTGGGGCAAGAGCATGGGTTTCGTCATCAACGGCGTGCCGGTGTTCGCCAAGGGCGCCAACCTGATCCCGTTCGACAGCTTCTCGCCGCGCGTCACCGACGAAAAGATGCGGCAGATCCTGACCTCGGCCCGCGACGCCAACATGAACATGCTGCGCATGTGGGGCGGCGGGCATTATCAGAGCGACGCCTTCTACGCGATGGCCGACGAACTGGGCCTAATGATCTGGCAGGACTTCATGTTCGGCGGGGCCATCCCGCCCTACGACGTGGCGTTCCGCGAGAACACCCGGATCGAGGCCGTCGAGCAGGTCAAGCGCCTGGGCGACCATCCCAGCATCGTCCTGTGGAGCGGCAACAACGAGGTGCAGACCGGCTGGGAGAACTGGGGCGACCGCGTCGCCTTCAAGACCGCGATCCCGCCCAAGGAGCGCGAGCGGATCGTCGTCGGCATGACCACCCTGTTCGGCCAGGTGCTGCGCGGTGCGGTCGCCGAGAACGACCCCGACACGCCCTATTGGGCCGGCTCGCCCAGCACGGACTACGACGGCGCCGCCGACCTGCTGACCGACGGCGACCGTCACTACTGGAGCGTCTGGGGCGGCTCGCTGCCGGTCGAGGAATATCTGCACGTCACGCCGCGCTTCATGTCGGAATTCGGCCTGCAGTCCCAGCCGGAGATCCGGACCCTGAAGACCGCCATCAAACCGCGGGACCTGTCGGTCAATTCCACCGTCATGCGCGCCCACCAGAAGTACGCCAAGGGCGAGGGCAACGAACGGATCCTGTTCTACATCCGCCGCAACTACGGCGAGCCCAAGACCTTCGAAGACTTCGTCTATCTGAGCCAAGTGATGCAGGCCGAGGGTATCGAGCTGGCGGCGTTGCACCACCGGTCCTCGCGACCTCAGACCATGGGCTCGCTGTACTGGCAGCTCAACGACGTGTGGCCGGGGGCATCGTGGTCCAGCCTCGACTACTATGGCCGCTGGAAGGCGCTGCAGTATCATGCCCGCCGCTTCTACGCGCCCGTCGCCATGGCGGCCGTCCACGACAAGGGCGCAACGACGGTCACCTTGCTGTCCGACCGTACGACCGCCGGGCCGGTCCAGTGGCGCGTGCGGGTGATGGACGTCGACGGCAAGGTGCTGTCCGACAGAACTTCCAACGCCGAGCTCAAGCCCCTGGCGGCGACGCAGGTGGCCAGCCTGCCGGACACGACGCTGTTCAAGGGCGCCGATCCGGCTCAGACGTTCGCGGTGTTCGAGCTGATCGAGGACGGCAAGACGATCTCGCGCGGCGTGGTCACCCAGGTTCCGGCCAAGGCGATGGCCTTGCCGGATCCGCGTTTGTCGACCGTTTGGTCAAAGACGGCGGACGGCTACGCGGTGACCGTCAAGGCCGCCAAGCTGGCTCGCGCCGTCTGGCTGGACTTCGGCGATCTGGACGCGACGCCGGCGGACAACGCCTTCGACCTGCCGCCGGGCGAGGCGGTCACCATTCGGGTGAACTCCAAGGCTTCGCTGGACAAGCTGAAGCGGTCCTTGACCCTGCGCAGCCTCTACGGCGCCACCAAGCCGACGACGCCCTAGGACCCGATGATGTTTCGATCCCCACTTCTCACGGCGTCCTTCCTGCTGTTCGCCACTGGAGCCCAGGCCGCCGAGGCCCCCGCGGCCCTGGTCTCCCGCCTGACCCTGGAGGAGAAGGCCGCTCAGTTGCAAAGCGCCGCGCCGTCGGTTCCGCGTCTGGGGATCCGCGGTTACGAGTGGTGGAGCGAGGGCCTGCATGGCTTGGCCCGCAACGGCCCGGCCACGGTGTTTCCGCAGGCCATCGGCCTGGCCGCGACTTGGGACAAGGCCTTGCTGGGCCAGGTCGGTGAGGCGGTCTCGGTCGAGGCGCGGGCTAAGTTCAACGGCGTCCGCGATCGTGATCCGGGCCGCTACGAAGGCCTGACCATCTGGTCGCCCAACATCAACATCTATCGCGACCCGCGCTGGGGCCGGGGGCAAGAGACCTACGGCGAGGACCCGCACCTGACCGGGACCCTGGCCGCGGCCTTCGTGCGCGGCGTCCAGGGACCCGATCCCGATCATCCGCGCGCCATCGCCACGCCCAAGCACTTCGCGGTGCATTCCGGACCCGAGGCCGGGCGGCACGGCTTCGACGTCGACGTCTCGCCTCAGGACCTGGAGGCCACCTATCTGCCGGCCTTCCGCCAGGCGGTGGTCGAGGGGCAAGCACGGTCGGTGATGTGCGCCTACAACGCCATCCACGGCTTCCCGGCCTGCGCCTCGCCGCTGCTGCTGGACCAGACCCTGCGCCGCGACTGGGGGTTCAAGGGCTTCGTCGTCTCGGACTGCGACGCGGTCGACGACATGACCCAGTTCCACTACTTCCGCCCGGACAACGCCGGCTCGGCCGCCGCGGCCCTGGTCGCCGGCGACGATCTGAACTGCGGGAACGCCTACGCCCAGTTGCCGGCCGCCGTGCGTCGGGGCGACCTCGACGAGGCCGTGGTCGATCGCGCCGTGACCCGGCTGTTCGAGGCCCGCGCGGCGCTGGGCGCGCTGGTGTCGCCCGATCCCGCCAGTCCTTACGCGAAGCTGGGTGCGGACGCGGTGAATGCGCCGGCCCATCGCGCCTTGGCGTTGGAAGCGGCGCGCAAGTCGATCGTGCTGCTGAAGAACGACAAGAACCGCCTGCCGCTGGCCGCGACAACGAGGATCGCGGTGATCGGCCCGGACGCCGACGCCCTCGAGGTGCTGGAGGCCAATTATCACGGCACGGCCGTCGATCCGGTGACGCCGCTGCAGGGCCTGCGCGCCCAGTGGGGCAGGGGAAACATCCGCTACGCCCAGGGCTCGGCTGTCGCCGAGGGCGTGCCGGTCGCCGTGCCCGAAACCGCCCTGCGCGCCGGCGTCGGCGCCGACGCCGTCCAAGGGCTGACCGGGTCCTATTTCGACGATCCGGCCTTCGCGGGCGCGCCGCGCGTCGTTCGCGCCGACCGCGTCATCAATTTCGACTGGGACCGCACGGCGCCGGCGCCGGGCCTGGATCCGGCCCGGTACGGCGTGCGCTGGACCGGCGCGCTGATCCCGCCCGGACCGGGCGAATACGCCCTGGTCGTGGGCGTAGCCCGCTGTTTCGACTGCAAGGGTCATGATCCGGTGCGCCTCTGGGTCGACGACAAGCTGGTGGTCGACGACGACGGGTCTGGTAAGGCGGTAGAGGCGGTGCTGACCTTCCCCAACGCCCGCCCGCGCCGCATCCGCCTGGAGCTGTCGCACACCGGCGAGGACCAGGGCGTGCGTCTGCAATGGCGCGCCCCCGCCGCGTCGCAGTTGGCCGAGGCGGTCGAGGCCGCCGGCCAGGCCGACGTGGTCGTGGCCGTGGTCGGCCTGTCTCCCGATGTCGAGGGCGAGGCGCTGCAGATCGCCGTGCCGGGCTTCGACGGTGGCGACCGCACCGACATCGCTCTGCCCGCGCCACAGCGCCGACTGCTGGAGGCGCTGGCCGCGACCGGAAAGCCGCTGGTCGTTGTGTTGACCTCCGGCGGCGCGGTCGAGCTGGACTGGGCCAAGACTCACGCCGACGCCATCCTGGCCGCCTGGTATCCGGGACAAGCCGGCGGCGTGGCCTTGGCCGAGACGCTGGCGGGGCTGAACAATCCGTCCGGCCGGCTGCCGGTGACCTTCTACCGGTCGGCGCGCGACCTGCCGCCGCTTGTCGAATACGCCATGAAGGGGCGCACCTACCGCTACTTCGCTGGCGAGCCGACCTACGGGTTTGGTCATGGTCTCAGCTACACCCGTTTCGCCTACGGCGCGCCGAGCCTCTCGACGACCACGCTGAAGGCTGGCGATGCGCTGGTCGTGGAGACCGAGGTGGCCAATGTCGGCGGCCGGGCGGGGGACGAGGTCGCCCAGGTCTATCTGATCCCGCCCAAGCCGACCGATTATCGGGGGCAGCAGGCCGACCGGCTCCTGCTCCGGGCCCTGGTCGGCTTCGACCGGGTCACGCTGAAGCCAGGCGAGCGGCGCAAGGTCCGGTTCACGCTGTCGCCGCGCGATCTCTCGCAGGTCGCGCGCAACGGCGAGCGCGCCGTGGTCCCGGGGCGCTACACGCTGTTCGTCGGCGGCGGGCAACCGGGC
>NZ_JBFUJD010000102.1:0-15736 GCF_056401555.1 Caulobacter sp. P4_E5 | reverse complement strand
ACGGAGGGGGAAGAGGCAGGCTCGAAAGCACTTCCCCCTCCGGCCCTTCGGGCCACCTGCCCCGCTAGGGGGAGGATTGGGAGACTACGCAGCCCCGACGTGCGGCCGGGTCTGGGCTTCGGGCTGGACGTTCAGGATCTTCAGCATGGCCAGGCGCGAGGCCTCTGGATCGCGACCGCCGATGACCCGGGCCACCTGGCGGTGCTCCTCGATCTCGTCCAGCAGCTCCTGCTCGGTGGCCCCGTTGAACGAGAACACCCAGAAGCGGGCGGCCTTGTGCTGCAGCGGGATCAGGATCCGGGCCAGGGCCAGGTTGCCCGAGGCTCGCGCCACGGCGGCGTGGAAGCGCAGGTCCATGGCCACCAAAGCCGGCAGGTCGCAGGTCTGCGCGGCCTCTTCGCCGTCGGCGAACACGTCGTACATGGCCTGGGCCTCGGCCTTGGAGGCGTTCTTGGCGGCCAGCGACGCGCAATGCGGCTCGATCAGCACCCGGGCCTCATAGCCCTGGCGCAGCTCGACCAGGTCCAGCGGCGCGACGGTGGTGCCCGAGCGGGCGCGGCGGACGACCAGGCCTTCCAGCGCCAGGCGTCCCAAGGCGTCGCGCACCCCGGCCAGGCCGGTGTCGTAGCGCGCGGCCAGCGACTGCTCGTCCAGCCGAGCCCCGGCCGACAACTCGCCCAAGATCAGGTCCAGCAGGATACGCTCATAGACCTTGGTCTTCTGCAGGTCCGGCGACCAATCCTCCAGCCCGGAGGAATTGGCGACGTCCAGCACCAGGGTGCGGGCGGCGGGCGATTTCAGCGACGGCGAGGCCATGGGAAGTCCGTGAGCGGCGGTCGCTGATAGGTAGTGTGAAATGTCAGAAGACACCAGCGTCCCGTCTTCTCTCGCAAGAAAAGACGCCGTCTGGAGGATGACGGGCGAGGCCTCTTCCGCACGGAACAAGGAGGGATGAATTGCCCAGTTTCCGATCACTTCGTCCGAAGACCGCCAAATCCTGCCCATCCCCGCGACCGATCGCCCACCGCGCAGGCAAGACCTTGCGCAAGTCCGAACGTCACGCTACCTGTAACAAGCGCTAACGGGATTCATCGCTTCCACATGCAATCGCACTTCGCCTTTACCGCCTTTATCGCGACCGGCCTCACCGCTGGCGTCGCGATGTCGTGCGCGGTGGCGATGTGGAACATGATTAACAACCAGATTAAAACCGTTCCCATTCGGACGGGGCAAAATCGGCGCAAGCAGCGGTAGGAACCCTACCCTCACCACAGCCGAAGGATCGCAAGATCTCCAAAAGCCCCGCTCCCACGAGCGGGGTTTTTTGTTGCGCGGTTCCTCGGTCCTCCAAGCCTCTCATGCACAGGACCAACCCCGATGAGCTACCTGCCCTCTCCACCAAGTTTCCACAGTGACTCCGAGGGAGTCACCGTCCACCAGCTGCTGCTGGCCGCCCAGGACGCGCCGAGCGCGCTAGACGCCGTCCGCCAAGGCCTGGCCGACAGCGGCGCCGAGCTGTGCGGCCTGACCCTGAAGCCGGTCGGCCAGATCATCGAAGCCAGCTTGCGCGTCCGTCACCTGGGCGACCAGGCCGCCCGCCTGCTGGCCCGCGATCTCGCCGCCTGGCCTGGCGTGAGCTCGGCGTCGGTCGAACATCAATGGGTGCGCCCGTGAAACCCGAAGACGAGAAACGCCGTCTCTTCCTCGTCACCGCCGACGACACGCCCGACGCCCTGATGCGGGTGCTGGGTGTGGCGTCGGTGCAGCAGACCCGCCTGCGCGCCCTGTCCGCCGCTCCCGAGGGCCAGCACTTGGCCATTAGGCTCGAGATCGACGACCAGGGCGACGCCCGGGCCGAAGTGCTGGCCTCGCGCCTGGCGGCCTGTCCGTCGGTGCGCGGGGTCGGTTTCGGCTGGAGGGCGTAACCTTCACGCGTTTCCGTGCGTATCTAGGACGACACCCGCGTGAAAGAGTCCTCCCGATGCGCCGCCTCCTCGTCACCCTCGCCGCGACTTTCGCGATGTTCGGCCTGAGCAACGCCTTCGCCACGACGCCGCCCAAACCGGCCAAGACCGAGACCGCCGTGTTCGCCGGCGGCTGCTTCTGGTGCATGGAGCATGACATGCAGGGCGTGCCTGGTGTCCTGAAGGTCGAGAGCGGCTACACCGGCGGCCACGTCAAGAACCCGACCTACCGCGATGTCACCAGCGAACAGAGCGGCCACTACGAGTCGGTGCGCGTCACCTACGACCCGGCCAAGCTGGACTACGGCTTCCTGCTGTATCGCTACTGGAAGCTGGTCGACCCCACCGACGACGGCGGCCAGTTCTGCGACCGCGGCCCGTCGTACCGCCCCGCCGTCTTCGTCACCCCCGCCCAGCGCCCGGTCGCCGAGAAGTCCCGCGCCGACGCCGCCAAGCGCCTGAAGTCCGGGACGATGAAGGCCCAGATCCTGGACCTGAAGACCTTCTACCCAGCCGAGGAATACCACCGCGACTACGCCAAGCGGCACGCGCTGGACTACGCCGCCTACCGCACCGGCTGCGGGCGGGATGCGAAGCTGAAGCAGGTGTGGGGCGGGTGATTCAGCCCTTCTCCCCTTGTGGGAGAAGGTGGCCCGAAGGGCCGGATGAGGGGTCGATAGTACTGTCGGCTCATCGTTCGACCTCAACCGCCGCTGCGGCCGATACTATCTTCAACCCCTCACCCGACCCGCTGCGCGGGCCACCCTCTCCCGCAAGGGGAGAGGGAAATGGGAAAGCTCAACCGCCTCGACTCCGCCCCAATCCCGTGTAGCTTACTTCTGTAAATACACGGGAGGACGTCGATGAACCGTCGCGCGCTGCTGGCTACGGCCGGCCTGTTGCTGGCTCCGCTCCACGCGGCCCACGCGCAAGAGCGCGAGGTCTCGGTCACCATCTACAATTCCGACCTGGCGCTGGTCGAGGACGCGCGGCCGCTGGACCTGAGGGCCGGCCGCCAGAAGCTGGAGTTCAAGGACGTCTCGGCCGCCATCCGCCCCGAGACGGTCAGCCTGTCGGCGCCGGGCGTGACCATCCTGGAGCAGAATTTCGACTACGACCTGCTGACCCCCGACAAGCTGATGGAAAAGGCGGTCGGCCAGCAGGTCCGGATCGTCCGCACCAATCCCGGCGACGGCAAGGAGACCACCGAGGTGGCCACGGTGCTGGCCGCCAATGAAGGCGTGGTGCTGAAGATCGGCGACCGCATCGAGGTGCTGCGCGACGACGGCGTCCCGACCCGGGTGATCTTCGACAAGGTGCCTGAGACCCTGCGCGCCCGTCCGACCTTGTCGGTCAGCGTCGACGCCGCCAGCGCCGGTCCGCGCCAGGCCAAGCTGAGCTACCTGACCTCGGGCCTGTCGTGGAAGGCCGACTATGTGGCCCTGTTCGACGAGGCCAAGAACGCCCTGGACCTGCAGGGCTGGATCACGCTGTCCAACACCTCCGGCACGCCGTTCGAGAACGCCAAGACCCAGCTGGTGGCTGGCGACGTCAACCAGTTGAATCAGAACAACGGCTACCGCCCGCCGCGCCGCCAAGGGAGCTCGGGCATGATCAGCGCCGGAACCGAGAGCGGGACCGGCGAGCGCATCGCCGACTACTACGTCTATCCCCTGCCCGAGCGGACCACGATCGCCTCGAACCAGAACAAGCAGGTCGGCTTCCTGTCGGCCCAGGCCGTGGCGGCCAAGAAGGTCTACGAGATCCGCGAAGGCTGGTTCTCCAGCGACGCCGAGCCGGTCAAGGCCGTGGTCGCCATCCAGTTCAGCAACGCCCGCCTGGCGGGCCTGGGCAGCCAGCTGCCGGCCGGGACCATGCGAGTCTACATGCGCGACGCGGCCGGCGATCCCAAGTTCGTCGGCGAGAACGCCATCGGCCATACCCCAGCCGGCTCGGAGCTGTCGATCAAGACCGGCGAGGCGTTCGACGTCTCCAGCCAGGCGACGCTGGTGGCCGAGACCAAGGTCTCCAAGACCCGCTCGCGCTACGAAATGCGCTACCTGCTGCGCAACGCCAGGGACCAGCCGGTCACGGTGGAACTGCGCCAGGGCGGCCTGTGGCGCGACGGCGAGGTCAAGGCCGAGAGCCTGAAGAGCCGCCGCATCGATGCCCGCACCCTGGGCTGGAGCGTGCCGGTGCCAGCCAACGGCGAGACGGTGCTGACCTTCACGGTCGAGACGGGGTGGTGATGGTGTCCTCCTCACCCGTGAAACGGGGGAGGTGGCGCGATGCGGATACGCATCGTGACGGAGGGGGCGTCCGCGTCTCCGACCAGCGCCCCCTCCACCGCATCGCGGTCCTCCTGAGCCTGGCTTTCGCCCTCCCGGCCCATGCCGCCGTCATCCCCTCCGCCGCGCCGGAAAAGGTCGCGGTCACCCTCTATCGCGACGGCGACGGCCCGTTCCAGGCGATGGACGACTGGCAGCGCCAGCAGGCCAAGGAACGCGGCCTGATCCTGGTCACCGAGACCCGCACGGTCGACCTGCCGGCCGGCCGCCACACGATCCGCTTCGACGGCGTCGCCGAGGGCCTGATCCCGCAGAGCGCGGCGGTCGAGGGCCTGCCCGGCAAGGCGGTCGAGCGCAATTACGACTACGCCCTGCTCAGCCCCGGAACCCTGGTCGAGCGCTCGCTGGGCCAGCCGATCAAGGTGGTGCGCACCAACCGCAAGACCGGCCGCCAGCAGGCCATCGACGCCACCCTGGTCCAGGGGCCGAACGGGCTGATGGTCCAGACCCGTGACGGCGTCGAAGCCCTGGGCTGTTCCGGCGGTCCCGAGCGCCTGGTGCTAGGCCGCGTCCCCGACGGCCTGACCGACAAGCCCAGCCTGTCGACCATCGTCGACGTCCCCTCGCCCACGCGCGCCAGACTGACCGTCTCATACCTGGCCCTGGGCGTGAACTGGCAGGCCGACTATGTCGCCAACATCCATCCGGACGGCCAGCACCTGGACCTCACCGGCTGGCTGACCCTGGTCAACAGCGGCGGCAGCCAATTCGCCGACGCCAAGACCCAGGCGGTAGCCGGCAAGCTGTCGCGTCAGTACGTGCGCGTCGACAAGGGCCGCGCCCAGTCGATCAACCGCGCCTGCTGGCCGATGGACACCACGCACATCGGCAAATCTCCGCCACCACCGCCCGCGCCGCCACCGCCGCCCGCCATGATGATGGCCGCGCCCATGGCCGAGGCCCGCGGCGGTGTCGAGGAGATCGCCGTCACTGCCCAGCGCGCCAAACTGGCCGAGCAGTCGAACCTGGGCGACTACAAGCTCTACACCCTGCCCGAGCCTGTCACGCTGAACCCGCGCCAGACCAAGCAGGTGGCGTTCCTCGACCAGAAGGGCGTCGCCTTTCAGCGGCTCTATGTCGTCGGGATCAATGTCTGGGACAGCTTGGACGAGGAGAACGCCTTCCACGCTCCCGAGGTGACCCTGCGCCTGGAGAACAAGACGTCAAACGGCCTGGGCAAGCCTCTACCCTCCGGCGCCCTGTCGGCCATGGAGACGGTCGACGGCCGCCCCACATTCGCCGGCGAGCAGGCCGTGCGCGACGTGGCGATCGGCGAACCGGTCGACTTGGTCATCGGCCAAGCCATGGACGTCCTGGCCCGCCCGCGCCTGGTCGAGGAGACGAAGCTGGCCAAGGGGCGCGTGCGCCGGACCTACGAGGTCGACCTCTCGAACGCCAAGACCATTCCGGTGACGGTCGAGCTGCACCAGAACCCGAACCTGCCGACCTTCAAGGTCGTGTCCGAGCCGCGCAAGCATGACATCCGCCAGGGCCAGGTCGCCTGGCGCGTGCCGCTGGGTCCTGGCCAGGCGACCACCTTCCGCTACGCGATCGAGTACGGCGGCTAGCGGTGGCGTTCGTCACGGCCGACCTCTAGGCTTGCCGCTTGAGGAGCCCCAAATGAAGAAACCCCTGCTGGAGACGTGGCTGGAGCGCGGCCTGTTCGCCTCGCGCTGGCTGATGGCGCCGTTCTACGTCGGCCTGGTCATCGCCCTGGCGGCGCTGATCGTCGTCTTCTTCCAGGAGCTCTTCCACGAGCTGCCGCACGTGCTGTCGATGAAGGCGGAGGACGCGATCGTCCTGGCCCTGTCGCTGATCGACCTGTCGCTGGCCGCCAACCTGCTCGTGATCGTCATTCTGTCCGGCTACGAGAACTTCATCTCCAAGATCGATACGGCCAGCCATGAGGACCGACCCGACTGGATGGGCACGGTCGACTTCTCGGGCCTGAAGATGAAGCTGATCGCCTCGATCGTGGCGATCTCGGCGATCGCGCTGCTCAAGGCCTTCCTGAAACTGACCGAGCCCGACGAGGTGCTCGACCAGCCGCGCCTGCTCTGGCTGGTGGTGGTGCACCTGTCGTTCGTGGTCTCGGGCGTGCTGCTGGCCGTCATGGACTGGCTGAACGGCAGGGTCGAGAAACACTGACCGCCTAGAGCCTGTCGCGTTCAGAGAAATCATCTGAACGCGACAGGCTCTAGATTCAAAAGCTTAGAACGGCACCCACCGGCGCTTGCGGCTGTAGCCGAGGTAGCCGACGTTGGCGCCTAGGCGCAGGCCGACCCCGGCGCGGATCGGGGCCAGGGTGATCTCGTCGGCCTTCTGGTAGTTCACGCCCAGGCCGCCCACCAGATAGGCGCTGCCCTCCACGCCCGGGAAACGGCGGAAGACCGCGTCAGGATACTGCAGGTTATAGCAGAGGGTGAAGACGCGGCTGGCGTTGCCGCCCCAGTCCCAACCGATCGACGGGCCCTGCCAGTACACCTCCAGCGTCGGCCGGCCCTTCATGTACAGCAGGCCCCGGCCATAGCGCAGGCCGGCCACGAACGCGCCCGAGCCCTCTTCGCCGGCGATGTAGGCGGTGGGCTGGCCCTTGTCCCGGAACACCTTCTCGATCGCCGCTCCGGCGCTCTCGGCCGTCACGCCCAGGAAGTCGGACGTGGCGCGGACGATCTCGTCGGCGGAATAGGTCTGGGCGCGGCCGGTGTCATAGGCCGGGGTCGGGCCGTTCGAACCGGGGGTCGGTGACGGCGGCGGCGGTGGCGAGGAGGACGCGTACGGGTCCTGAGCGGCCGAAGGCGGCGCGGCATTCGGGTCGGTGATGGGCTGCGCCGGCGGCAGTTGTTCGGAGGTGATCCGCTGGCGGGCCAGGGCCTCGGTGGCTGCCGCGCTCAGACTGGCGGCGGCCCCCGAGAGGATCAGCTTGCGACGGTCCATGCAGGGCCTCTCGATCGAATTGATTGCAACAGTGTTGCAAGCCATTGAGACCGGTTTGCGGCTCCAAACTTAACGAGCGGTTAAGCATGCGCGACCCGTCGCCGCACGCGCGAGACCGCTAGCGGGCGCAACGCCTCTCGCGAAGCGGGCCAAATGTGCTATGCGCTCGCGCATGACTTCGACGCCTCTCGACAAGATCCGCAACTTTTCCATCGTGGCCCACATCGACCACGGCAAGTCSACGCTCTCCGACCGTCTGATCCAGGAGACGGGCGGCCTGACTGCGCGTGAGATGAGCGCCCAGGTGCTCGACAACATGGACATCGAGAAGGAGCGCGGCATCACCATCAAGGCGCAGACCGTGCGCCTGAAGTACAAGGCCGACGACGGCGAGGACTACATCCTCAACCTGATGGACACCCCCGGCCACGTCGACTTCGCCTACGAGGTCAGCCGCAGCCTGGCCGCGTGCGAGGGCTCGATCCTGGTCGTCGACGCCTCGCAAGGCGTGGAAGCCCAGACCCTGGCCAACGTCTATTCGGCCATCGACAACAACCACGAGATCGTCCCGGTCCTGAACAAGATCGACCTGCCGGCCGCCGAGCCCGAGCGGGTCCGCGCCCAGATCGAGGACCTGATCGGCCTGGACGCCAGCGACGCCGTGCTGGCCAGCGCCAAGTCGGGCATCGGCATCCACGAGGTGCTGGAAGCCATCGTCACCCGCCTGCCCGCCCCCAAGGGCGAGCGCGACGCCCCCCTCAAGGCCCTGCTGGTCGACGCCTGGTACGACGCCTATCTCGGCGTGGTCGTGCTGGTGCGGATCTTCGACGGCACGCTGAAGGCTGGCCAGCAGGTCCGCATGATGCAGACCGGCGCCACCCACCGCATCGACAAGGTCGGCGTGTTCACGCCCAAGGCGACCGACGTCGCCGAGCTGGGTCCGGGCGAGGTCGGCTTCTTCACCGCCAGCATCAAGGAAGTGGCCGACGCCGCCGTCGGCGACACCATCACCGACGAGAAGAAGCAGACCGCCCAGGCCCTGCCGGGCTTCAAGGAAGTCCAGCCGGTCGTGTTCTGCGGCCTGTTCCCGGTCGACGCCGCCGATTTCGAGGACCTGCGCGCCGCCGTCGGCCGCCTGCGCCTCAACGACGGCAGCTTCACCTACGAGATGGAAAGCAGCGCCGCCCTCGGCTTCGGCTTCCGCTGCGGCTTCCTGGGCCTCCTCCACCTGGAAATCATCCAGGAGCGCCTCAGCCGCGAGTTCGACCTCGACCTGATCGCGACCGCCCCGTCGGTCGTCTACAAGATCCACATGCGTGACGGCTCCGAGATGGAGCTGCACAACCCCGCCGACCTGCCCGACCCGATGCATATCGAGAGCATCAGCGAGCCCTGGATCAAGGCCACCATCTTCACTCCCGACGACTATCTCGGCGGCGTGATCAAGCTGTGCCAGGATCGCCGAGGCCAGCAGCGCGAACTCAGCTATGTCGGCAACCGCGCCATGGTGGTCTACGATCTGCCGCTGAACGAGGTCGTGTTCGACTTCTACGACCGCCTGAAGTCGATCTCGAAGGGCTATGCCAGCTTCGACTACCAGGTCGAGGACTACCGGCCTGGCGACCTCGTGAAGATGTCGATCCTGGTCAACGCCGAACCCGTCGACGCCCTCTCCATGCTGGTCCACCGCGACCGCGCCGAGAGCCGCGGCCGCGGCATGTGCGAGAAGATGAAAGAGCTCATCCCGCAGCACATGTTCGTCATCCCCATCCAGGCGGCGATCGGCGGCCGGATCATCGCCCGCGAAACCGTCCGCGCCCTGCGCAAGGACGTGACGGCCAAGTGTTACGGCGGCGACGCCTCGCGCAAACGCAAGCTGCTGGACAAGCAGAAGGCCGGCAAGAAGCGCATGCGCCAGTTCGGCAAGGTCGAAATCCCGCAGGAAGCCTTCATCGCGGCCCTGAAGATGGACGAGGATTGATCGGCTTCCGAGCTATCCAGTCGGAGTGTTTTGGACGCCCTCGTCAGCGGAAGCTGGCGGGGGCGTTTTGATTCTTCTCCGACGTTGGAACGGATCCGTCCCTCTAACATCGTGCTGGCAAGGCCTTGGATAGATCCTCGGCCGAACTGGGCGCACGCTAAGCGCGCAAATTGCGAACTTTCATTTTCGCAGGCCGACAACGCGCTTTAGGTTGCACAGCAGTGAGTGTGACTTGAGGGTGAGTCGATGCGGGCGGTTTTTCTCAAGGGAGTCTCCGGATACGACGCCACGCGGATCTTCATTGACGAGCTCGCCGGCGCGTTCACGCGACAAGGTTACAGCACGGTGATCATCGACGCGGTCGAAGAGCCGGACCTGGACGAGGCCCTGGCCCGCGAGGCCGCCGTGGGCCCGACCGCCTTCGTCTACTCCGTGGGCATATTCGGCGAGAAGCGTGACAGGCAGGGCCGTTCGATCGGTCAGGTCTTTGGCGCTCCACACGTCCTTCACCACGTCGACTATCCGTTGAGCCATTTTGACCGCCTGGAACGCACGGCGGCCGAGACAGCTCTTCTCGTGGTCGATCCCACCCATGTCGAGGCCGTGCGCGCCACCTTCGGCGACGAACACTTCGCCCATATCGGATTTGGACCGCACGCGGCGGTTGGTGAGCCGCCCCCCCCTGACGAGAGCGTCGAGGCGTTCGTTGAGCGTCGTCCGATCCCGCTCCTGTTCGCGGGCACCTATTACGGCGCGGACGATCCGCCGTGGAAGGGCGGGGACGGTCCGCTGCCCGCCATCTTCGACACCGCCCTCGAGATCGCGCTCGGCGCGGAATTCGTCGCGCCGCTGGAGGCGCTGGACCTGTCGCTGCGCGCCCGCGGTCTCGATCCGACCGATCCCGCGCTCCAGCGCACCCGCAAGTTTGCGACGGTGATCCACGAACAGGTGCGATGCGTGCGCCGTGGCGCGCTCCTGAACGCCGCCGGCGCCATGGGCCTACCGGTCCATCTCGTGGGCTCTGGATATGAGGGACAGCTCGAACACTGTCCGACGTTTCGGCGCATGGGGCCGGTCAGCCTGTCCGAGGTCTCGCAATTGATGCGCGCGTCCAGGCTGGTCTTGAATGTCAACGCCAACTTCGGCGCCGGCTCGCACGAGCGTCCGCTGAGCGCCATGCTCGCCGGCGCGGCCGCGGTGTCCGACTACAGCACCTGGTGGGGCGAGCACTTCGCCGAAGGCCAGGAGATCGCGTTCTACCGCTGGAAGACCCTGGAGGCGGACCTGGAGCGTCTGGCCGCGCTCCTGGAGGATCCCGCGGCCGCTTGGTCGATCGCCAAGGCGGGGCAAAGGCGCGTTCTCGAGGCGCACCGCTTCGATCAGCGCACCCAGACGGTTGTCGACGCCGCACGCACGGCCCGGGCGCGCCGGCCCGATATCTTCGCCCATCCGAGCGAGTCTTAGGCCGGCTTGCTGGCGATCCTTGATCTCGTCGCGCGCCGAAACGCTCCTGGTTTGGGCGCTCGAGATCAGCGTTTTCAAGCGCTTGCCGATTTTAGACGGCGACTTATCCCCGCCTCTCTCGGTGGCCGCACACTGGCGGTCATGAGCAAATCACATCCCGACGCACCCCCTACCTGGTTCCGGCTCTCGGAAGCCTCGTGGGCCGAGATCGCCGCCGAGTATCGGAACGGCGCCACCGCCAAGGAACTGGCGCACAAGTGGAAGGTCTCGCCGACCACCATCTATCGCCGCGCCTGCGCTGACGGCTTCACCAAGAAGGCCGACAGCGACGCCGTGGCGCGGGCCCACGCCGAAGCCCACGCCCAGGCTCGGGCCCAGAGAGAAGACGAGACCTGGGACAATCTGCCCGAGCCGCTGCCCGGCGAGATCTGGCTGATGGACGACGAGGCGGTGGACGCCTTCAACGCCGCCCCGCTATCGACTGACCCGTCCGACCTGCGGAACGCGGCGATGGCGCGGCTGGCGGCGGCGATCCATCAGGGGCGTGACCAGGAAGCCCTGCGGCTGACCGACTGGCGCGGCTGACCGCGCCGGAGCCGCCGACCTCGACGGGGCCGGGCGGCGGCGGCGGCGATGGCGGCGGTTACGACGACGAGCGGGCGCGCCTGCTGATGAGCGGCTTCGTCGACTGGCGGCCGACCAAGGCGGCGGTCGAGCACGAGACCGACCTGATGTTCCGCAGCATCTTCCTGCTGGCCCTGGCCATGTTGCTGAGGCCCGAGAGCGTGCCGGCGCTGTTCAAGCGGCGGGTCATGCGCTTCCGCCGCGACTATCTGGGCGAGGACGAGCCCGAGGCCCTGGCGGCCGCCGAGCGCGTCACCGCCTATGCGATGAACGAGCTCGACCATGTCTTCATGGACTTCAACGGTCCCGAGCCGCGCCCTGCACGCAAGCTGCCAGCCCGCACCTGGCCGCCGCCACGCCCGCCCTATCCGAGCCGCGCGCGGCTGGCCGAATTGGCTTCGCCGCCGCCGGACGGAAGTTGGAAACGCTAGCGCGCACGCCCCATCCCAGCATGCGGGACGCATTGTTGCATATCCGCAATATGGCCGCGTTGAACACTAAAGGGGACTGGCGGAACCGTCGGCGAAGCGTATTGTAGCCTACAAGTTGGGATACAATCTCACCATATGAGAATAGCGGGTCGTTCGGACTATCTCGTTTCCACGCCTACCATAACCCCGCCCTCCCAACGGAGAGTCGCCATCAAGGCGGCCCCATCGATCAACACGGCCGCCGGCACGGGCGGCCGAACAGGGAGAGGAAAACCATGGGCTCACGGTCCAAGAACAATGGCGTCCTGCGTACGGGATGCTCGATATTGGCGCTGTCGCTGGGCGCGTCCCTGCTGACCGCCTTCGCCGCGTCGGCGCAGACGGCGGCCTCGCCGGCGGCCTCGGCCAAGCCGGACGACACGGCGGTCGAGGAGGTGGTGGTCACCGGCTTCCGGGCCAGCCTGGCCAGCGCCATCAACACCAAGCGCCTGTCCAACAACATCGTCGACGTCATCAAGGCCGACGACATGGCCAGCTTCCCGGACGCGAACCTGGCCGAGTCGATCCAGCGCATCCCCGGCGTCTCGATCACCCGCGACGGCGGCGAGGGCCGCAACATCACCGTGCGCGGCCTGGGCGGCGACTTCGTCCGCACCACCCTGAACGGCATCGAGGCCTATTCGGCCACGACCGGTTCAACCCTGGGCGTGGTGGCCGGCATCAACCGCTCGCGCGGCTTCGACTTCTCGACCTTCGCCTCGGAGCTGTTCAACAGCGTCACCGTCAGCAAGTCGCAGTCGGCCGAGATGGACGAGGGCTCGCTGGCCGCGACCGTCGACCTGCAGACCGGCCGGCCGTTCGACAAGAAGGGCTTCCGCGCCGCCGCTTCGCTACAGGGCGCCTATTACGACAACAACAAGTCCAAGGCCCCGCGCTTCGCCGGCCTGATCAGCGACACCTGGGGCAATTTCGGCGCCCTGTTCTCGCTGGCCTATAACGAGCGCAAGCAGCAGGAAGAGGGCTACAGCGACACCTCGCAGTCGGACTATTCGGACGCCAACAACGGCTTCTGCGGCACGGCGACCGACATCGCCTCGCAGCCCGGCAGCCAGGTGGTCAACACCGCCATCCCGTACGTGAACCCGCTGTCGGGGGCCGGCAACCGCCCGGCCGGCCAGTGCTTCTCGGGTCTGCCGTCGGATCCGACCGCCTACGCGGCGATCAACCAGCCCAACGTCTTCCTGCCGCGCAACCCGGGCCTTGGCCGCTTCCAGCTGGACCAGAAGCGCCTGGGCATGACCGGCGGCCTGCAGTGGCGGCCGACCGACAAGACCGACGTGACCCTGGACCTGGTCTATTCGCGCTTTGACCAGGACCGCACCGACTTCGCCCTGTCGAACGCCTCGCTGAACCGCAACGTCAACGGCGCCAGCGCGGCCTTCCCGCTGTTCGCCGGCCGGGTCGACGCCCAGATCATGGACGTTCATGTGCAGCCGACCGGCCAGGTCGACTACATGAAGATCAACAATGTCGACATCAAGCACATCGAGGAAAAGAGCCAGACCACCACCAAGACCCACCAGATCGGCCTGAACCTGGAGCATCGCTTCAACGACCGGCTCAGCGGCAATGTGAAGCTCGGTCACTCGGGGTCGGACTTCAAGCAGCCCTGGGACGTGCTGATGTCCTATGACGGCTTCAACAAGCCCGGCTATGTCTGGGACGCCCGCGAGGACGCCCGCCGGCCGTTCATCAACTACGGCTACGACGTCGCCAACCCGGCCAACGTCACCTTCACCAACGCCGGCACCGGCCTGACCCCCGACATCCGCGTCGTCAAGGCGGCGGTGTTCAACACCCTGGCCACGGCCGAGGCCAACGCCAAGTACCGCCTGACCGACATCTTCACGGTCAAGGCCGGCGTCGCGCTGAAGTCATTCGACTTCCAGACCAAGCAGGTCCAGCGCCTGTACGCCAACAACAGCTCGACCGCGGTGACGGCGACGGGCACCATCCCGTTCAACTTCGCCCAGTTCGCCGCCGACTTCCCCGGCTCGGCCCCGCTCAGCGAGACGATCACGGGCTTCGGCAAGCAGCTGAACCTGCCGACCGGCTCGGTGACCAGCTGGGTGGTGCCGGATGTCTCGGCCTATATCGACAAGCTCGGCTTGCTCTGCAACTGCTCGAACAAGTACGGCGACTTCACCCTGGCCATCAACTCGGCCCTGGGCAACAACCGCCAGGTCGAGGAGAAGGACAGCTCGGCCTACGTCCAGGTCGACTTCGACGCCGACGTGCTGAACGGCCGTCGCCTGCGCGGCAACGCCGGGGTGCGCTACGTCAAGACCGACCTGGACGCCACGGGCTACACCTCGCTGACCTCGCAGATCACGGTCAACAACAAGTACAGCGACTGGCTGCCGTCGGTGAACCTGGCCCTGGACGTCATGCCCAACCTGGTCGCCCGCTTCGCCGCGGCCAAGGTGATGGCGCGCCCCAGCTTCGGCAACCTGACGCCGGGCGGCTCGGTCAACACCAACTTCGGCGCCCAGTCGGCGTCGATCGGCAACCCGTTCCTGGATCCGTACCGCGCCAAGAACTACGACTTCAGCCTGGAATGGTACCCCAGCGAGGGCGTGATCGTCAGCGCCAC
The DNA here is from genome assembly GCF_056401555.1 of Caulobacter sp. P4_E5. NCBI lineage: Bacteria > Pseudomonadati > Pseudomonadota > Alphaproteobacteria > Caulobacterales > Caulobacteraceae > Caulobacter > Caulobacter sp. P4_E5. The sequence continues at coordinate 1,334 of NZ_JBFUJD010000102.1, read as the reverse complement.
GGTCTTCGACAAGGAGATCGCCAGCTCGATCCAGACGATCGCCACCACCGAGCCCTATGGCAATACCGGCCTGCCGCTGGGCCTGCTGCCCGCCGGCCAGGACGCCAGCACCCCCTACCTGGTGACCCGCTCGCGCAACACCCAAGGCGGCTACATCCGCGGGATCGAGCTGAACTGGCAGCAGCCATTCAAGTTCCTGCCGGCGCCGTTCGACAACATGGGGACGATGGTCAACTACACCTATGTCGACAGCTCGGTGCTCTATTACCTGTCGAGCGGCACGGCCACGACCCCGGCCACCCAGATCCACGACCAGTTCCTGAACGTCTCGCCGCACTCGGTGAACGCCACCCTGTACTACGAGGACACAAAGCTCTCGGCCCGGGTGTCGGTGGCCTATCGCGACGAGTACCTGACCGCCCTGCCCTTCAAGTCGGAAGTGCCGGACGCCAACGGCAGCTATGCGACGACCAATGTCGACGCCTCGCTGTCGTACAAGCTGACCAACAATCTGAAACTGACCTTCGACGCCCTGAACATCACCAATCAGGAAGCCGACCAGTGGAGCGGCAAGCAGCGCCGCTCGCAGCGTGTGTTCAGCACCACGGGCCGCCAGTTCTTCCTGGGCGCCTCGTACACGTTCTAGTCCTTCGATCTCCTCCAAGGTTGACTGGCGCCGGCTGAAAGGCCGGCGCCTTTTTCTTTGTGCTTAAATATTTCAGGCCGCTGTCGGATCGCGCCGCGCTCGCCCGTCCTGGGAAGGCAACAGCGAGGGACCGACGATGAACCAGATCCAGAAGGGCCATGTCGAGGCGGGCGGCGTCCACTATGGCTACGAGATCCACGGCGACGGGCCGCCCCTTCTCCTGCTGCACGGCGGGTTCGGCACGATGGAGATGTTCGGTTCGGTGCTCGGCGACCTCACCGCGCGCCACCGAGTGATCGCCGTCGACCTCTACGGCCACGGCCGCACCGCGCTGACCGACCGGCCGATCGACGCCGTGGCCATGGGCGACGACCTGGCGACCGTGGTGCGCGCGCTTGGGTTCGAGCGGGTGGACGTCCTGGGCTTCTCGTTCGGCGGCATGGTCGCCTTCCGCCTGGCGGTCCAGCATCCCGAGGTAGTGAACCGGCTGGTCCTGGCGTCCGTGCCCTATGCCCACACGGGCTTCTACGAAGACATCCGCGAGCAGCAGAAGGCCATCACCCGCGAGAGCGCGCCCATGATGATGCACGCGCCGTTCTACGCCAGCTACGAGGCCGTGGCCCCGCGCGTCGAGGACTTCCCCGAATTCGTGGCGCGCATGGGCGAGGCTATTCGCACGCCCTACGAC
>NZ_JBFUJD010000101.1:0-16202 GCF_056401555.1 Caulobacter sp. P4_E5 | reverse complement strand
TGTCTATCGCTTGCGTCCCGGCCCGATGGCCGAGCTGAAGGCCTGGCTGGAGGCCGCCGAGGACCATTGGGTCGATCAGCTGTCGGCCCTGAAGGCGCACGTGGAGCGCAAGGACAAGTGAGTTCCAAGATCCTGGTCGCCCTGCGGATCGCCGCGCCGCCCGAGACGGTGTTCGACGCCTTCACCAAGGACATCGCCCTGTGGTGGCGGCCCAATTCGCTGTTCTCGTTCACGCCGCGCTCGCCGGGCGTGATGGCCTTCGAGGACGGCCGGCTGGTCGAGCGCCTGGCCTCCGGCAAGGTGTTCGAGGTCGGCCAGGTGCGGGCGTGGGAGCGCGGCGCGCGGCTGGTGTTCGGCTGGCGCCAGGCGGCCTTCACGCCCGAGATGGACACCGAGGTCGAGGTCCGCTTCGAGGCGGTGGAGGAGGGGACCCGCGTCACCGTCGAGCATCGCGGCTGGGACAGCGTCCCGGCCCCGCACGTCGCCCGCCATGGTTTTCCGGACCCTCTCTTCCTGCAACGCCATGGCGAATGGTGGCGGACCTTGCTGGCGGGGCTTGCGGGCCGCGCCAACAGCATCCAACTAGGGGCGGCCGGGGAGAGAGACGCATGAACAAGCAGAACACGGGCGGACCGATCACGGGCGGACGCCGTCAGGCGGCCCTGGGCTTCATCTTCGTCACCGCGATCATGGACGTGCTGTCCCTGGGCGTGATGATCCCGGTCCTGCCCAACTTGGTGAAGTCGTTCGGCGGCGGCGATACGGCCATGGCGGCCGACTGGAACATCCTGTTCGCCACCACCTGGGGCGTGATGCAGTTCTTCTGCTCGCCGGTCCTGGGCCTGATGTCCGACCGCTTCGGCCGCCGGCCGGTGATCCTGACCTCGATCTTCGGCCTGGGCGTCGACTTCCTGTTCATGGCCTTCGCTCCCAGCCTGTGGTGGCTGTTCGTCGGCCGGGTGTTCAATGGCATGACGGCGGCCAGTTTCTCGACCGCCGGCGCCTATATCGCCGACGTCACCACGCCCGAGAACCGCGCCAAGGGCTTTGGCCTGATGGGGGCGGCGTTCGGCGTCGGCTTCACCTTCGGCCCGGCCCTGGGCGGCTGGCTGTGGACGTTCGACCACCGCGCGCCGTTCCTGGTCTGCGCGGCCCTGGCGCTGTGCAATTGGCTCTACGGCTTCTTCATCCTGCCCGAATCCCTGCCGCCCGAGCGCCGCCAGCCGCGTTTCGACTGGAAGAAGGCCAATCCGGTCGGCTCGTTGCACCTGCTGCAGAAGCATCCTGGCCTGCTGGGCCTGGCCGGCGTCGGCTTCCTGTTCCAGCTGGCCCACAACGTCCTGCCCAGCGTCTTCGTGCTGTATATGGGCTTCCGTTACGGCTGGTCGCCGGCGACGATCGGCCTGACGCTGATGGCCAGCGGGATCTCGGGGATCATCGTCCAGGCCCTGATCGTCGGCCGGGTGGTCAAGGCCGTTGGCGAGCGCGGGGCGCTGCTGATCGGCCTGTTCTCGGGCTTCGCCGGCTTCATGATCTACGCCTTGGCCCCGACCGGCTTCCTCTATCTGTGCGGCCTGCCGATCTTCGCCCTGACCGGCCTGATCCAGCCAGGTCTGCAAGGCCTGATGACCCGTCGCGTGCTGCCCAACGAACAAGGYCAGCTACAGGGCGCCAACTCGGCCATGATGGGCATCGCCTCGATCCTGGGCCCGGCGCTATTCCTGATGCCATTCGCCTTCGCCGTGCGTCACGATGCGACCCTGCACATGCCCGGCCTGCCGGTGCTGATCGCCGCGATGCTGATGCTGGCCGGCGGCTTCCTGGGCTACGCCAAGGCCCGGCCGCTGCCGACGCCGGAACCGCAGGCGGCCTGAAGACTTAAGCCATCGCCGAAACCTCGACCTTTCCCCGCCTTAGACTCGCCCGAAAGCTCGGCTGAGTTCAGGGGGAACCGTTAGGAGCTTCCTTGAACGCCATGCGCCCCCTTCGCGCCCTGCTGCCCGTCGTTATCCTGCTGGCCGCCTGCTCGAACCCGACCGGCCAATCCCAGGCTCAGTCTATCCCGGACATGCCGCAGCCGACCCGCCGCGTTCCGGCCGATGCGGCCTCGATGAAGCTGTCGTTCGCGCCCGTCGTGAAGAAGGCCGCCCCGGCGGTCGTCAACGTCGCCAGCCGTCGGGTGGTGCCGCGCCGCGTCGACCCGTTCTGGGACTTCTTCATGGGCGGCGGCAGTGGCGGCGCGCAGGTGCAGGGCTCGCTGGGTTCGGGCGCAGTGGTCCGCGCCGACGGGGTGATCATCACCAACCACCACAATATCGATGGGATGAGTGACATCACCGTCCAGCTGGCCGACCGTCGCGAATTCCCGGCCACGGTGCTGCTGGACGATCCGCGCGCCGACCTCGCGGTGCTGAAGATCGACACCAAGGGCGAGAAGCTGCCGGTCATGGCCATCGACGACCAGGACCAGATGGAGGTCGGCGACCTCGTCCTGGCCATGGGCAACCCGTTCGGCGTCGGCCAGACCGTGACCAACGGCATCGTCTCGGCCCTGGCCCGGACCGACGTCGGGGCCGCCGACTTCGGCAGCTATATTCAGACCGACGCGGCCATCAATCCGGGCAATTCCGGCGGTCCGCTGGTCGACATGGATGGCGACCTGGTCGGCATCAACACCTTCATCATCTCACGCTCGGGCTCCTCGAGCGGCGTGGGTTTCGCCATTCCCGCCGCCGTGGTCCGCCAGGTCGTCGCCGCGGCCCTGGGCGGCGGCCACAGCGTCGTGCGGCCCTGGCTGGGCGTGAAGGGCCAGCCGGTCACCGGCGAGATCGCCAGGAGCCTGGGCATGACCGCGCCGCGCGGCGTGCTGATCGCTCAGGTCTATCCCGGCTCCTCGGCCGACCGCGCGGGCCTCAAGGAAGGCGACGTCATCCTGTCGATCGACGGCCGCGCGGTGAACGACGAGGGCGGCGGCGCCTTCGCCATCGGCACCCACAAGGTCGGTGATCGCGTGCCGATGCAGATCCATCGCGGCGACCGTGAACAGACGATCACCGTCCGCGCCGAGGCCGCGCCGGACAGCCCGGCGCGCGACGAGCGTACGATCAAGGGGCGAAATCCGTTCGACGGCGCAACCGTGGTCAATCTCACGCCGGCCGTGGCGCAGGATCTGCGCGTCGACCCGTTCGCCGGTCGGGGCGTTTTGGTGACGCGGATTGGCGAGGGCTTTGCTCTGAACGCGGGCCTGCGTCCAGGCGACTTCGTTCGCGAGATCAACGGCCGAGCCGTCAACACGGTGGCCGAGCTGAACGCCGCCGTCGCCGGCCAGGGACGCAACTGGACCGTGACGGTCGAGCGCCAGGGTCAGCGGATCACGGCGCGGTTCTCGACCTGAGTTCCCAGGCGGCGCGAACCAACACAACGAATAGGGCGGTCAGCACGATCGGGCCGATCGGGGCGGTCTTGAAGCCGCCGGAGAGCAGGGCCAGCGGCAGGCCGTAGCCGGCCACGGCGACGACGCGCTCACCCGGCCGCCAGGTCTGGTCCGGCGACAGGCGCGCTGCGACCAGGGCGACAACGGCCGCCGAGACCATCGGCATGTCGTAGACAAAGGCGTAGGGCGTCGCCAGGAAGACCCCGACTTGCACCGCCGCGGCGTCAAGCGCCGACGGCGCCTCGCGTCCGCGCCCGTGGTGGAACAGCAGCGCCAGGGCGATCACCGCGATCGCCGCGCCGACTCCCTGGACAAGGCCAACGAGCGGTCCCGTGAGGCCCGCGCCGCGCAGGCCTCCCGTGATCGTCGGCATCAGCCAGCCGAGGGCGTCACGCTGGCTCTCCAGCGCCTGGGAGAAGGCGGGCAGGGCCTCGGCCCAGGCTCGCCAGGGTTCGAGGCCGTACAGCGAAAGGCTGAGGCCAACCGTGCCCGCCACCGTCAGGCAGACGGCGGCCAGGGTGCGCCAGCGGCGCCCGGCCAGCAGGACGATCGGCAGCAGGACGAAGAGCTGTGGCTTGAACGCCAGCATGCCCAGCAACGCGCCCGCCAGCCAGGGGCGCCGGGCCATCAATCTGAAGCCGCCGATCAGCAGGGCCGCCGTCAGCAGCCCGTTCTGCCCCGACACGACGGCGAGAATCGTAGTCGGCGCCAAGATGGCCAGCCAGGGCGTGGGAGCGCGCCAGTCGCGCCCCGCGACGGCCAGGATGAAGCCGGCGAGGCCCAGCGTCGTCCAGACCGCGAAGGCCGGCAGGTAGCCCAGGGCGCCCAACGCCTGGAGGAGCGGCAGCAAGATCGGCGGATAGACGCAAGGATAGAAGGCGTCGAAGCCAGGCCGCAGGTCGTGCTGGAACGGCTGCAGCGTCGCGAAGTCGTAGATCTGATGGGCTGGCAGCGTCTGAAGGAAGCGACCGAAGCTCCAGAAGGCGTAGAAGTCCGAGAACGGCGGTTCGGCGACGGGGTGGGGTTTGGCCAGATAGATCGCCAGATAGATCAGCTGGTAAGCCGCCAGCCCCGCCACCAGCGGCTTCAGCCAGCGCGAGCCCGCCCGCCCTTCGGTCCCCCCAGCCATCCATAGTCCCCATTGTTCCGCGCGCACTGTGCGGACAAGGTGATAACGCGACTTGAACGGACCAGCCTGCTAGAAAAGGGCCATGTCCGATCTCTTCCAGGCCGCCGGCCTGACGCCCCACGCGCCGGCGCCGCTGGCCGACCGACTGCGACCCCAGAGCCTCGACGAGGTGGTGGGGCAGCAGCATCTGCTGGGTCCCGAAGGCCCAATTGGCCGGATGGCCGCGGCCCACCGTCTGGCCTCGATGATCCTGTGGGGGCCGCCCGGCACCGGCAAGACCACCATCGCACGTCTACTGGCCAAGGCCGGCGGCTACGAGTTCCACCAGATCTCGGCGGTGTTTTCTGGCGTCGCCGATCTGAAAAAGGCTTTCGAGCAGGCCCGGATGCGCCGGCAGGCCGGACAGAGCACCTTGCTGTTCGTCGACGAGATCCACCGCTTCAACCGCGCTCAGCAAGACGGCTTTCTGCCGTTCGTGGAGGAAGGGATCGTCACCCTGGTCGGCGCGACCACCGAGAACCCCTCGTTCGAGCTGAATGGCGCTTTGCTGTCGCGCTGCCAGGTGTTCGTACTCAAGCGCCTGACCGAGGAGTCGCTGGAGCAACTCCTCCAGCGCGCCGAGGCTGCCGAGAACCGGCCACTGCCGATCGACGTCGACGCCCGCTCGACCCTGGTGGCCATGGCCGATGGTGACGGCCGCTATCTGCTGACCCTGGCCGAGACCCTGTTCTCGATCGGGACCGACAGTCCGCTGAACCCGACCCAGCTAGGTCAGTTCCTGCAGAAGCGCCGCCCGGCCTACGACAAGGACCGCGAGGAGCACTACAACCTCATATCCGCCTTGCATAAGTCGGTGCGCGGCAGTGATCCCGACGCGGCGCTCTACTGGCTGGCCCGGATGCTGGAGGGCGGCGAGGACCCGCTGTTCATCGCTCGCCGTTTGGTTCGGATGGCGTCCGAGGACATCGGCGCGGCCGATCCGCTGTCCCTGCTGCTGACCACGGCGGCCAAGGACGCCTATGACTTTCTTGGCAGCCCCGAGGGCGAACTGGCCTTGGCCCAGGCCGTGGTCCACATGGCCAGCGCGCCCAAGTCGAACGCGGTCTACAACGCCTACAAGGCCGCTCGCCGCGCCGCCAAGGAGACCGGCAGCCTGATGCCACCGGCCCACATCCTCAACGCCCCGACCAAGCTGATGAAGTCGCTCGGCTATGGCGACGGCTACGCCTACGACCACGACGTCGAAGGCGGCGTTTCGGGTCAAAACTATTTCCCGGACGGCATGGAGCGGCGACGGTTCTACGAGCCGAAGCCGGTGGGCGCGGAGGCCAAGGTGCGCGAGCGGCTAGAGGCCTGGGGTAAGGTGCGGAAGGACGGGAAGTAACGCGAGTTGGCGCTAGCGCCCGAGGGCGGCGTCGCGCGTCCCTGCGGATCCGTCTAGCGCTTGCGAAAGCGTTTGGCTTCGGYCTCGAGCTTGGACATCCAGGCTTCCGGCTCCGTGCTTTCCGCCTGGAAGGGCAGCGTTCCGGCTACGCCGCGGATCGCCAACCACAGCGGCGCGCCAAAGTGACCCAAGACGCGCAGCGGTCGGCGCTTGTCGTCGGTCACGTCCCAGCCTTCAGCCTCGAACGCGACGACTTGCGTGGCCGGCGGCTGGTTTTCGACGTCGTTCCAGCCCGGCGGCCGCGCCACCGCCTCGGCCTCGTCCGCGGTTAGCCCGAACAGGGCGCTCACGCAGGCATTGATCTCCGGAAACTCAGCTCGAGCATCGGGTTCGGCGAAGTCTCGCTTCAGGAGCGCCCGGTACTCCAGGTCTCCAACGCCGGGGAGGTCGATCAGGCGCCGTAGCGCGACAGGCTTGCTCGTCATGCATCCGGCGTAGCGCGTACCGGCCCGGGCCGATAGTGAGTTCAGGAAAGGCGCCGTCAGTCCACCAGCGAGTGCATGAACTCCAGCTTGGCCACGGGCTCCAGCGGACCCGCGGCCTTCAGCAGCTTGAAGGCGTCGTCGGCGGCCTCGACCGCGTAGTCGATATCGCCGTCGGTCATCGCCGTGGTGATGAACATGTTGTGCCAGGGGTGGAAATAGACGCCACGCTTGAGCAGGGCGTTGTTCCAGAAATAGCCCTTGGCGCCGGTCGGGTCGTCGTCGACCATGATCAGCGGCAGCTGGGCCGGGCCGGTCTGGCGCAGGCCAAAGCCGTGGCGGCCGGCGACCTCGTCAAGGCCCGTACGCAGGCGTTCGCCGAGCGCGATGGTGCGCTCCAGATAGTCGGTTTCCCGGACCAGCTTCAGCGTCGCGAGCGAGGCGGCCATCGGCGCGGCCGAGAACCAGAATGAGCCCGTGGCGTAGATGGTGGCGGCCGCGAAGCGGGCGACATCGGCGCCCAGCAGGGCCGAGATCGGATGGCCGTTGGCGATCGCCTTGCCCCAGGTCGATAGGTCTGGCTTCACCCCAACCAGTGACCAGCTGCAATCTCGGGCCAGGCGGAAGCCGGCGCGGACGTCGTCGACGATCAGCAGCGCGCCGTGCTCGTCGCACAGTTCGCGGGCCCGGCGGGCGTATTCGGGGTTCGGCAGTTCCTGGTCGATGAAGGCGTCGTGYTTGATCGGCGCGGCGAAGATCGCGGCCAGGTCCGACCCGGCCTCACGCACGGCGGCCTCCAGGCTCTCGACGTCATTGTAGGTGTAGAAGACCTGATTGGCGCGGTCGGCGGGGGTGGTGCCGTTCTTCAGCGGTGTGCACCAGGGCGCGGCCCCGTGATAGGCGCCCTTGGCCAGGACAATGGTCTTCTTCTGGGTGAAGTTGCGGGCGATCATCATCGCCATGGTCGTGGCGTCGGTGCCGTTCTTGCAGAACATCGCCCAGTCGGCGTGGGAGACCTGGGCGGTCAGGGCCTCGGCCAGCTCGACCATGGCCTGGCCGGGACCGGTCATGGTGTCGCCCTGCTTCATTCGGTCGACATAGGCCTGGTCGATCACGGCGTGGCCGTAGCCGAACAGGTTGGGGCCATAGCCGCACAGGAAGTCGACATAGCGGTTGCCGTCGACGTCCCAGAGATAAGCCCCTTGGGCGCGATCGAAGAATTGCGGATAGTCGTCGGGCAGCAGCATGACCGACTGGTGGCCGTACATGCCGTTGGGGATCACGGCCATGGCGCGCTCACGCAGCGCGGTGTCCTTGCTGTTGGTCCAGGTCATGTCGGCGCTCCGCCATAAGATAGTTTTGACTATCATAATGGCTCGGGCATAGTGCGTGTCAATGTATTGGGGAGAAGCGGCGATGAAGACCGGCTTGGCGTGCATTGGCCTGACGACCTTGGACGTGGTGGCGCGGGCGATCGACGCGCTTCCGGAGGGAGAAGGCACGACCCTGATCGAAGGGATCGCCTGCGCCCCAGCGGGAACGGCGGCGGGCGCCGCTCTGGTTGCGGCCAAGCTGGGTATGCCGGTCAAGCTGGCCTCGGCGGTCGGCGACGACCTGATCGGGCGCTTCATCCGCTTGGCGTTGGACGAGGCAGGGGTCGACCTGACGGCGCTGGAGACCCTGCCGGGCCTGCCCAGCTCCACGACCGTACTAGCAGTGGACTCTGCGGGCCGGCGGCCGAACTTTCACGCGCTGGGCGCGGGGATGTTGGCGGCGGCCACGCCCGCCGCGTTGGAGGCCGCCAGGTCGGTCGGCTTCCTCCATTACGGCGGGATCGGCGGGCCGCGCCTGGACGGTGGGGCGGGCGCAGAACTGATCAAGGCGGCGCGCGACGCGGGCGCGATCGTGACCTGCGACCTGATCGCGCCCCAGGCCTCTGCCCTGGACGAGCTGAAGCGCCTGCTGCCCTTCGTCGACTATTTCATGCCGAGCGCCGCCGAGGCCGCGATGCTCACCGGACAGGACGACCTGTTCGCCGCGGCCGAGGTGTTCCAGGGCCTGGGCGCGCGCAACTGCCTGATCAAGAACGGGAGCAAGGGTTCGGCGGTCGTGCTGGGTGAGGTCCGGACCACCTTGCCGGCCTACGCCATCAAGCCGGTCGACACCACCAGCTGCGGCGACTCCTACTGCGCTGGATTCATCGCAGCGCTGGACCGGGGCTGGCCGCCGCTGGAGGCCGCGCGCTTCGCGACGGCGACGGCGGCCCTGGTCGCTCAGGGCTTGGCCACGCTGGGCAAGCTGGAAAGCTTCGAAGCCACCGAGACCGCCATGCGTCAGATGATCTTGAGCGAGGCCGCTTGATGGCCGCGCCGATGGACGAAGGCGCCCTGCGCCAGCGCATGGCCGAAGTGATGCGGGCCATGGACGAGCGGGGCCTCAATCGCGGCACCTCGGGCAATGTCTCGGCGCGCTTCGGCGACGCGATGCTGGTGACTCCCAGCGGCGTTCCGGCCTCGCGCCTGACCGCCGAGCAGATGGTGCTGATCCAGCCTGATGGCTCGATGGCGCAAGGCGCGCTGAAACCGTCCAGCGAGTGGCGGATGCACCGAGGCCTGCTGGATCGCCGACCTGACGTCGGGGCGGTGGTGCACTGCCATTCGCGCCACGCCACCATCCTGGCCTGCGCCAACAAGCCGATCCCGGCCGTGCATTACATGGTCGCGGTGAGCGGCGGGACCAGCGTGCCGGTCGCGCCCTACGCCACCTTCGGCTCGGAAGAGCTGGCCCAGGCGGTCGTCGAAACGCTGGACGGCCGCTACGCCGCCCTGATGGCCAATCATGGCCAGATCGTCGTCGCGCCCAACCTGGACTTCGCCCTGGCTATCGCCGAGGAGATCGAGGAGCAGGCGGCGGTCTATTGGGGAACCCTGGCCATCGGCGGCCCGACCCTGCTGGCGGAGGAGGAGATGCACGTCATCCTCCAGCGTTTCAAATCCTATGGGCAAGGCCGATGAGCGTGTCCGAAGCTGTGCTCGACGCGCCCGCTCCCGTCCTGTCGCCGCCCCGGCGCGAAGTCACGATCAGCCAGGCCATCGGGGTGGTGGCGCTGCTGATCGCCGGGCTGCAGCCGGTCATTCTGGGCGCGCTGGAGCGGGAGAGCCGGCTCAGCACGGCCCAGATCGGCCTGGCCGCGACGGTCGAGCTGATGGCGATCGGCGTGGCCTGCGGCCTGGCGGCGGCCTTGCTCAAGCCGACCAATATCCGGCTCAAGATGATGCTGGTCTGCCTGCTGCACGCGGGAACCATGCTGGCCACCACCCTGGCTAGCGGGACGGCGGTGATCGTCGCGCGCGGCGCGGCGGGGGCGTGCGCGGGGGTGATGCTGTGGCTGGCGATCGGGGTCATCGCGCGCTCGTCGCGCCCGGAGCGGGCCGCGGGCGTCTTCGTCACGGTCCAGACCCTGGCCCAGCTGGTGCTGGCCGCGGCCCTGCCGGCCCTGGTCATGGGGCGCTGGGGCGTCAACGGCGCCCTGATCTGCCTGGCGACCATCTCCGTGTTGGCCGCCCTGGCGGCCCTGGCGGGCCCCAACAGCTTCGCGGCCTTGCCCAAGTCCGAGAGCGGCGGGCGGCTGGACGCGCGCTCGCTGTTCGGACTGGCGGCGGTGTTCCTCTACATGGCCTTCATCGTCGCGCTCTGGGTCTATCTGGAGCCCCTGGCCGCCCAGGCCGGGCTGTCATCGCGCGAGGCGGGGATGGCCGTCGCCCTGGCGCTGGGGTTGCAGGTGCTGGGCGGCGCGGCCGCCACCGTGGTCGGGGATCGCGCGCCACCGAGCGGGATGCTGCTCGGGATCGGCGCGATCAACGCCGTCATTCTCGCCGTCCTGTGGAGCGGCCCGGGGCGTGGCCTGTTCATCGCCTGCGTCGCGGTGTTCGGTTTCCTGTGGCTGTTCGCCTTGCCGTTTCAGACCCTGTTGCTGATCCGGATCGATCCGACACGGCGGTCGGCAATGCAGCTGGGCGCGGCTCAGCTGCTGGGCAGCAGCGCCGGGCCGCTGGCGGCGTCGCTTGTAGTGGGGGAGGGGCCCGTGAGACGCGCCCTCGCCGTGTCTGGACTCTGCCTGGCGCTGGCTCTCGCCCTGATCAGTCTGCTGGCTTCCCGACGTCCCGCGTCAGGTGCTGGTAGTACAGGCTGACCATCCAGCAGATCTCCTCGTTGATCTTGTCCTCGTCCTGATCCGGTTCCTCCAGGACCATTTCGGTGGCGGCGTACATCATCTGGGTGGTCAGGCGCGTGGCCGTGTGTAGCCGATCTTCGCTGGCGGCGGGGTTGGCCGCCTTCAGGATGTCGAACAGCGTCTGGGCGACCATGTCACGCGAGCTGGTGCGCACTTCCTGCAGCACGGGCAAGGCCCGCAGCGCGCGCAAGATCCAGTCGCCGCCGGGGAAGGCGCGGGTGATGGCGTTGATCTGTTTCTGCAGGTCGCGGTTCTTGGCGACAGACTCCTCGATCGAGGGGGCCTCGGTCCCGCCGGCCTCGAGCCAGGCCAGCACCACCTTGTCCTGGGCGTCCATCAGACGATGAGCCAACTCCTTCAACAGGGCGTATTTGTTGGGGAAGTAGCGATAGAGGGCCGGCGGCGTCAGGCCGGCCCGCTGGCAGACCAGGTTCGTCGTCAGGCGTTCGAAGCCCACCTCGGCCAGCAGCTCTCCGGCGGTCGTCAGGATGACCTCGAACGTGTCCTTGCCGCGCCGCCGCGAGGGCCGCGATTTGGTGTCGAGCGAAGGCCCCCCAGTCTTGGCGAGGATCGTCTTGGCGACAGGGGTCTTGGCGGCGGTGCTTCTGGCCATAGGGTCCTGATAGCAAGATTGCCCGCCGCCGACCAACAGCGCCCTAGTAGTGGTAGCGCAGGAAGGCCCCGAGACTGCGCGGCCGGTTCATGCTCAGCAGGTCCTCGCCGAGGCTGTCGATGTTCGAGATCGACACGACATAGGTCTTGTCGAACAGGTTGCGGGCGAAGGCGCCGACCTCGATCTTCTGGTCGGGCGAGCGCCAGCTGACCTGGGCGCCGGCGATCCACACCGCGTCCTGCGACAGCCGCTCGGCGTTCGAATTGTCGAAATAGACTTTCGACGAATAGTTGGCGTCGACATTGGCGACGATTGACGCGCCGTTGGCCAAGGGGGCGACCCATGTCGCGGCGGCATTGAACGTCACCTTCGGCGACTGCGGTAGCCGATTGCCGGTGAAGTCTTGGCCCTCGCTGAAATATTCGCCGTACTCGGCGTGCAGCAGCGAGACGCCGGCTGTCAGGGTTAGGGGCTGGATCGGCCGCGCGGTGATCTCGGCCTCGCCGCCATAGACCTTGGAGTTGGCGGCGTTGTCCAGCACCAGCACGGTCAGGCCGTTGCGCAGCGCCTGGGCGAAGACCTGCTGGTTTTTGTAGTCGTAGTAGAAGCCCGACACGTTCAGCCGCACGCGGCGGTCCAGGAACTCGGACTTCAGGCCGACTTCGTAGGCGTCGAGGGTCTCGTTGTTGTATGGCTCGACCTCTTCGGGCGTGGTGGCCAGGCCGCCGAAGAAGCCGCCGCTTTTATAGCCGCGGTTGTAGGTGGCGTAGACGTTGGCGTCGTCGCTCACCTGGTAGCGCAGGCCAAGGCGTCCCGAGAACGCCGAGAAAGTCTTCTTCTGGTCCGAGGTAAGCAGGACGATCAACCCGTCCTCGATCTGGCTCTGGTAGTTCATGTGCTTGTCGTCGGCCGACCAGCGCAGGCCGACGGTGCCGGTCAGCTTATCGGTGATCTTGTAGTCGGCCTGGCCGAAGACGGCGTAGCCCTTGGTCTTCTGGGTGTAGGGCCAGCCGAACACCGCGACGCTGTTCTCCGGGCTGAGGCCGGTGGGATTGTCCGGCGCCATGAAGAGCGGGCGCAGGTCGCGCAGGGTGTCCTGGCGGGTGTTGTCCTCGACCGTCTCGTCCATGAAGTAGCCGCCGACCAGCCAGTTCAGGCGACTTGACGGATTGTTGGACTGCAGGCGCAGTTCCTGGGTGAATTGCTGCTGGCGCGAGCGGTAGTTGATCTCCAGCATCTGCGCCGGACTGCCGTCGGTGTTCTCCAGGTCGTTGCGGTGCGCCCACTGCCAGGCCGTGACGGAAACCAGCTGCAGGTTGTTGAACGACCAGGTCGCCTGGGCCGAGGCGCCGAACAGGTCGACCTTGTCCTTGCCTTCCAGGTTGGCGTCGATGGCGCGCGGGTTGCCGTCGGTGTCGGCATAGCCCAGCAAATCCGTGCAAGCGCCGCCGGCATAGGCGTTGGCCGCGCACAGCCCGTCCGGACCCGTGGCGGCGGCTGTGGCGGGGAACAGGGCGCGATGCTGTGGCGCGATGGCGTCGCCACGGTTCGCGTAGCGATTGACCTGGGCCAGCAGCTCGAAATCGTCAGTCGGGGTGTACAGCACCGACAGTCGGCCGGCCCAATGGTCGGCGGCGTTGACGTCGTTTCCGGTCACGCGGTTGTAGGTATAGCCGTCGTCCTTGGCCCACTGGCCTGCGGCGCGGAAGGCCAGTTTGTCGGCGACGATCGGGCCGCCGACGGCCGCCTCCGCCGTAACGGCGTTGAAGGTCGCGTATTCCAGCGAAGCGTCGGCGGTGAAGGTCTGGCTGGGCCGCTTGGTGGTGATGTTGATCGCGCCGCCGTTGGTGTTGCGGCCGTAGAGCGTGCCCTGGGGTCCGCGCAGCACCTCGACCTGGGCCAAGTCGAAGAAGCCGGCCATCTGGGCGAGGGGCGAGCCGATATAGACGCCGTCGACATAGACGCCGACGCCGCTGGACGCATTGGGATTGAAGTCGCTGAGGCCCACGCCGCGGATGTAGATCTTGGGATTGGCCGCCGCGTCGTTGGCGCTGATCCGCATGCCCGGCGCCATGTTGTTCAGGGCCAGGACATTGTTGACGCCGCGCGCCGAGAGAGCGTCGGCGGTTAGGGCGGTGACCGAGACCGGCACGTCCTGCAGGTTCTCCGCGCGCTTCTGGGCGGTGACGACGATCTCCTCGATCGTCGCGCTGTCTTGGGCGGTCGACCGCGTCGGCGTCTGGGCCGCGGCGACACCAGCTGAAAGCGCCAGCGCGGCGCATCCCATGAACATAGGCGCCTTCATATCGCACTCCCCTAAGTCCAGCGCTGCGACTGGTCGGCCACATTACGATAATAAAAACTATCTCAATGCAAGGGCGCGGACGCAAGCGGCGAGCGACGACGCCATGACGAAGTCGCGCTCGGCGCCCGCGTTGGAGGCGGATCTGACACACCGATGATCGGAATGGTTTTCGTCCGGGATGTTCGGACCTCTCCGCGAGGCGAAGCCGGGCGCGGCCTAAACAAAAACGCGCCGCCCCTGGGAGGAGGGGCGGCGCGAGGACCTAGGCGGGGGGTAAAACGGAAGGACGCCTAGAAGTTATAGCGGAGGCCGACGATGAACTGGCGGCCGCTGTGGGTGTAGACGTTCAGGCGATTGCTATCGCCGACGTACTGGTCGTTGAACTCATCGGTCAGGTTCACGCCCTCGACCGAGAGCTTCAGGTTCTCGCGGATGTTCCAACTGGCCTGCATGTCGACGTTCAGGGTCTCGTTGGTGCCATGGACGGTGTTGCCGTCGCTGCCCGGAACCTGGGTCAGATAGCCGGCGCGATAGGCCAGCGACYCGCGCACGCTCCACTTGGGGGTCTCATAATAGAGCGTCGCGTTGGCGGCGTTCTTCGACAGGCCGATCAGGTCGTTGATCACCACCGGGGCGCCGGCCGCCGACGAGGTCGGATATTCGATCTTGGAGGCCACATAGGTGTAGTTGGCGATCACGCCGAAATGGCTCAGCCAGCCCGGCAGGAAGGTGAAGGGCTGCTGGACGTTCAGCTCGAAGCCCTTCAGGTCGCCGCCCTTGGTGTTCACGGGCCTGGAGACCTGGAACAGCATGTCCGGCGTTGCGGTGGTGCCGGCGATCAGCGAGTCCGGCAGGCCCAAGGTGTTGTAGACGCGCTGCTCGCTCTGGGTGGCCACGAAGGTGTTGATCTTCTTGTAGAAGAAGCCGGCGGCGAACATCGCGCCCGACGATGGGTACCATTCCAGCGAGACGTCGAGGTTCTTGGACTGGGTCGGGTTCAGGTACGGGTTGCCCGAGCTGAAGCTGCGGTTGGCGCCTTGCACCGCGACATCGCCGCCGGGCGACAATGAGCCGATGCCCGGACGGGCGATCGTCTTGGCGGCGCTGAGGCGGGCCACGAACGTGTCGGTAACGTCGGCCGCCAGGTTGAACGACGGCAGGGTCAGGTCGTAGTCACGCTTGACCTCGACGCGTTGGATCACGCCGCCGACGGCGGCGTAGCCGGCCGACTCCTGTTCGGTGTGGACGCGGCGCACACCGGCGTCGCCGCGGAAGGGCAGGCCCAGCGCCTCGAAGCGGAACTCGGCCTGGACATATGCGCCGGTGTCCTGCTCCTCGACCGCGCCGTATTGGCCGCGGGCCGAGGTGTTGTTGGTGCCGGTCAGGGCGTAGATGCCGCTGTTGCTGTAGATGTTCAGCAGGGCGGCGTACTTGTCGATGTCGGGGACCAGCCAGGCCGTGGCGTTGCCGGCCGGCATGTCCAGGCCCTTGCCGAAGCCGCTGAACACCTTGGACACCGAGGCCAGCTGGGCCGGGGTCAGGGTCTGGCTGACCGTCTCGGTGGTCCGGTACAGGCCGTAGCTGTCGTATTCGAACTTGCGCCAGTCGACGCCGGCCTTGAGCTTGAGGTTCTGGCTGGCTTCCCACGCGCCATAGACCTTGGCGGTCGAGAACTGGTTCTCGACGAAGGTCGGGCGGAGACGGACCTCCGAGGTGCCGTTGATCGCCGACCAGTTCGCCGGGTCGGTGGCGTCGAAGCCCAGCAGGATCTGCGGTGCGCGGCCCTTACGGAAATCGTAGGCGTAGTTCTGGCTGTTCAGGCGGTCGAAGGTGACGATGGTCGAGACCGGCTGGGTGAAGGTCGAATCCGCGTAGCCTGCCAAGGCGCCGACGACCAGGCGGTCACCGAAGTTGTGCTTGGCCGACAGGGTGAACTGCTTGAACTCGGTGTTCAGCTCGTCATAGGCCGATTGAGTGCGCAGATCGACGTTATCCATCCGGGCATAGACCAGATTGCCGTTCTCGACGACGCCGTCGCGGATGATCGTTTCCGGCTTGCCGGTGGTCGCGCGCGACAGGCCGATGGCCTGCAGCTGGGCTTCCTTCCGCTTGCCTTCCAGGTAGGCGTAGAGCGCATCCAGCGTGATCTCGGTGTTGGCGTCCGGCTTGAACTGGATGGAGCCGGCTAGGCCCGTGCGCTTGTTCTGGATGTCGTAGCTGACATAGGCGGGGATGCGCGGGGCGAAGATGCCGGTGGTCGTGTTGGTGTTGTTGATCTGGGCTAGCGTGTAGCCCGGCACCGTCGAGGCCGCGTTGAAGCCGCCGTTGCTGCCGCCGACCGCCCAACGAGTGATGTTGGCGCCTTCTTCCTTCAGATGGCGCTCTTCGTAGGCGGCCGAGATCAGGACGCCCAGCTTGCCGTCGAAGAAGGTGCGGCTGGCCAGGGCGGAGACGCGCGGCGTGGTCTTCTCGGACAGGTCGTTGTAGCTGGCGCCGGCCGACAGCACGAGCTGCGGCTTGCGGCTGTCGAAGGCGCGCGAGGTGTTCAGGTCGACCGTCGCGCCCAGCGAGCCTTCCTCGACGTCGGCCGAGGCGGTCTTGCGCACGGCGATGCTGTTGAAG
>NZ_JBFUJD010000100.1:0-16665 GCF_056401555.1 Caulobacter sp. P4_E5 | reverse complement strand
GCGCACCGCCAGCTGGCCTCGATCATGCGCGTTCGCGACACCGGCAAGACCCCGGCCACCGAAACCGTCTCGGTCGTCCGCATCTCGCTGAAGGGCAAGACCCGCGACCAGATCCACTCGGAAATCCGCACGGCCGCCGCGACCGTGTGCAAGGCCCAGAACCCGCACTTCAGCGTCGTCACCTATCAGGCCTGCGTGACCGACACCGTCCGCGCCGCCAAGGCCCAGCTGCAAGCCCGCATGGGCGCCGCCGCCTAAGGCTCGACGCTGACAGAAGTCGCTCGCGTATTTGAGCGGGAAAGAGGCTCCGCGGCACGTCGCGGAGCCTTTTTTCGTGATGGATCGACCTCCCGCCGATTGTGGYGCGATTGCCAAGCTCGACCGTCGTCCCCAACTACCCAGCGTCCCTCGCCAGTGAGAGCGCTCCGATGATCCCCGCCGCCCTCGTCGTCGCCCTCGTCCTTCCGATGGGACCCGCTGATTTGGCGGCGCCGGCGCCATGGGAGCCAGGGGTCATTTCCGGGCCCGTCCACGACGCCGCGCCCGCCTTCACGCCCGACGGGCGCACCGTCTATTTCGGGCGCAGCGTCGGCGGAGGCCGCCCGTATCCCGCGATCTACGTGTCGCGCTTGATCGGCGGACGCTGGACATCCCCGGAAATCGCTCCGTTCTCCGGACGCTACAGCGACATGGAGCCGGCCATATCGCCCGACGGCGCGTTCATGATCTTCATTTCGAGCCGCCCCGTCCGGGTCGGCGAGCCGATGCTGAACGGCCACTACGCCGGCAAGGACTGGCCGGAAGTCGGCGGAGCGCTCTGGCGGGTCGATCGCACGCCCTCGGGCTGGAGCCGCCCCACCCGCCTGCCCGACGCGCTCAATGTCAGCCCCTCGACCTTCGCGCCCGCGATTGCGGCCGACGGCAGCCTCTACTTCATGCGCCCGTCCGAGCCTTCGGGACGCTTCCACATCTACGAGACCCGCTATCGCGACGGCGCCTATGAACCTCCGCGCTTGATGCCGTTCAGCCAGGAGGGCGTGTCGGACGTCGATCCGGCCGTCGCCGCCGACGGTTCGTTCCTGGTCTTCGGCTCGCGGCGCGATCCGGACATCGCCGTCGGCTCGATGGATCTGTTCATCGTCTTCAAGCGCGATGATGGCGACTGGGGGCGACCTGTCCACCTGGGCCCGCGGGTCAACGCCAAGGGGTCTGACGCCGAGCCGCGCCTGTCGCCCGACGGCCATCGCCTCTATTTCAGCAGCGAGCGCCTGGCGACGGACAAGCCGCGAAACGACCTGGGCTGGAACAACGGCAAGTACAACATCTGGACGACGCCGCTTCCGCCGGCCGTGCTGGCGCGGCTGAAGGCCCAGTCGATCGGCGGCGCGAAGCCCTAGGGTCGACACTCAATTGAACAGTGCGTTTCCCTCGTCATCCCGGCCGGAAGCCCGCCTCGCGGGCTGTAGAGCCGGGATCCAGGGGCAGCCGTACTGCGCCGGCCCCTGGGTCCCGGATAGCCTCTCCGAGGCTTCCGGGATGACGAGGATATGGAGCTGCCCTCAGCGCTCCCGATCGCTCAATTGAGTCTGCGCCCTAGAGGGCCACCACGTCCGTGCCGGCCTCGGCTTCGTCGTCTTCCCGCTTGCGGCGGCGTTCGATCAGCCACACGCACCAGATCGAGATCTCGTAGAGCAGGCACAGCGGCACCGCGAGGGTGATCTGGCTGATCGGGTCCGGCGGTGTGACCACCGCCGCCACCACGAACACGGCGACGATGGCGTAGCGCCGGCCGGCGCGCAGCATCTTGGAATCGACCAGGCCCGCCAGGCCGGCCAGCGACAGCACCACCGGCAGCTGGAAGCTGAGGCCGAAGGCCAGCAGCAGGGTGGTGACCAGGGTCAGATATTCCGACACCCGGGTCTGCAGCACGACCTTCACGCCCTCGCCGACGATCTGCTGGCTCAGCGAGAACCACAGCACGAACGGCAGCATGATGTAGTAGACCAGCGACGCGCCCATCAGGAACAGCACCGGCGAGGCGATCAGGAACGGCAGGAAGGCGTTGCGTTCCTTCTTGTACAGGCCGGGCGCCACGAAGCGGTACAGCTGCCAGGCGATGATCGGGAAGGCGATGATGATCGCCCCGAACGCCGACAGCTTGATGTTGGTGAAGAACTGCTCCAGCGGCGCGGTGGCCTGCAGGGTGATGTCAGCCAGCGACGCGGGCGGGACCTTCTTGACGCCGACCAGGGCCAGCAGCAGGTCGAATGAGCCGTGATGGCCGCCGCTGGCTTCCTGCACGGCCTTCAGTCCCTCGGCCACCGTGAACGGGCGCACCAGGAACAGGAAGATCGGCTTGACGAAGGCGAAGCAGACGCCGAACGCCACCGCGATCGCGCCGACGCAGATGATCAGGCGCAGGCGCAGCTCGATCAGATGATCCAGCAGCGGGGCGCGCGAGGACTCGATCTCGTCCTCGGGTTCGTTGTCGTATCCGATGGTCTTGTCGTTCACGAGACGATGTCCGAAGCGGTCGAGCCGCCGGCCTTGGCGGCGCGCTTACGCGGCGCGCGCGCGGCCTTGGGGGCTTCCACGGTGATGTCTTTCTGGCTCGCCGACGCCTTGCGGACCGGCTTGGCCGGCTCGACGATCGCCGGCTCGGCGACCGCCTTCTTGCGCGAGGCGCGCTTGGGCTTTTCGACGATCTCCGCACCAGGCTGAGTGGGCGGCTGGGGCGGCAGGATGGAATTGTCGGTGGTCAGGGCCGGATTGTGGATCTCGGCCCCGGCATAGGGATGCATCTGGGTCGCGCCGCTGGACAGCGAGGCGTCGATGTCGGCGAAGACGCTGTCGACCTCGGCGCGTCCGGCGTCGGTCGCCGCCTGGATCGGATTGGTGAACTGGCCCGCGCGCATGGCCTGCACCTCGCGGCGCAGCTCGTCCAGTTCGGACTGGCGGGCCATCTCATCGAAGCTGGCGCGGAATTCGGACGCCATGCCGCGCATGCGGCCGACGAACTGGCCGAGCTTGCGCAGCAGAGCGGGCAAGTCCTTGGGACCGACCACGATCAGGGCGACGGCGGCGATGACGAGGAGTTCGGTGCCGCCGATATCAGGAAGCATGGACGCGCCTTAGAACGGCGGAGCTCGAAAGCTCCCCGCGAGGTTGGATCGTCGCGCGCGGAGAACCCCTCCCCACGCGCCTGAAAGCCTTACGACTTGCGAAGCTCTTCAGCTTCAGCCTCGGTGCGCGGCAGGGCGCCCTTGGCCTTGTTGTCGGCGACTTCGCTGCTGGTGTCGTCCTTCAGGCCGTCCTTGAACGCCCGAATGCCCTTGGCCGCGTCGCCCATGATGCCCGACAGCTTACCGCGGCCGCCGAACAGCACCAGCACCACGATAGCGACGATGATCCAGTGGATAGGACCGAAACTTCCCATAACCTCGACTCCTTGCGACAGCGCCAGATAGCCGGTGCGACGCGTCGTTACAACATGCCGGAGAATATAGGCGCTCGCGGGGCTGGGGACCATCGCGCAACCGCGGGACGCGAGGTCGCGGGCGGCGCGGCAAGTTCTGCTCGGCCAAGTTGACCGGCTTCCGACGACTCCACCAATCCCTTGCGCGGTAAGCGGTTGAAAAGTCGAGCTTAGCCTGACTGGCGCGGTTCTTGCCAAGATGTCGCACCCATGTAGCGGGAGCGCGTCCATGTCGATTTCCTCGGTCGGTTCTTCTTCGTTCGTCGGCGCCTATGGCGGCGTCAGCGCCTCGACCGCCTTGCCGGTGAGCGAGCCCTCGGCCAAGGACGAGTTCCTGAAGTTCCAGGCCATGACGCCCGCTCAGAAGATGCGGGCCATGATGCTGGCCAAGYTGGGCCTGACCGAGGACGACGTGAAGGCCATGTCTCCCGAGGACCGCAAGAAGGTCGAGGACAAGCTGAAGGAAATGATCAAGCAGCAGGTCCAGGACGACCCGGAGCGGAAGGATCACAAGGGCCTGGTGGCCAACATCATGGCCTAGAAAGCTGTCATCCCGGCCAAGCGCGAAGCGCGCCGAGCCGGGACCGCCGGAAGCGCCGAGCCTGTTGCGGTCCCGGGTCTACGCCCGGGATGACAGGTGTTTTTGCTAGTTTTCAGCCTTCTCCGGCTCCCCCAGGAAGTCCTGGGCGAATTCCGGGGTTTCGCCGTCTTCGAGGTCCAGCGGATCCTCGTCGTCGCCGCTGGCGCGCAGGCCCAGCGGATCGGGCACGTTGAAGCCCGGCGGCAGGTTCATCTCCAGCAGCCCCGCGGCCTTCATCTCGGCGATGCCCGGCAGGTCGCCCAGATTGGCCAAGCCGTAGTGTTCGAGGAAGGCGTCGGTGGTCCCGAACGTCACCGGCCGGCCCGGCGTGCGGCGGCGGCCGCGCATGCGGATCAGGCCCAGCTCCAGCAGGACGTCGATGGTGCCCCGGCTGGCCTGGACGCCGCGCACGGCCTCGATCTCGGCCCGGGTCACCGGCTGGTGGTAGGCGACGATGGCCAGGGTCTCCTGCGCGGCCTTGGACAGACGGCGCGGCTCCTCGCGCTCCTCGGTCATCAGGAACGACAGGTCGTTGGCCGTCTGGAACCGCCAGCGCCCGGCGACGCAGACCAGTTCGATCCCCCGCCCCTCGTAGCGGGCGCGCAAGGACGCAATCCCGGCGGCGATGTCCGCGCCCTCCGGCAGGCGCTTGGCCAGGTCGACGTCGCTGAGCGGCTCGGCCGCCGCGAACAGCAGGGCCTCGATGCAGCGTTCGACGAAGAGGGGTTCGAGTTCGACGGTCATAGGAATAGCTGTAGCGTCCAAAATTCACGTGTCATCCCGGAAGCCTCGCAGAGGCTATTCGGGACCCAGGGGGTGCGTGAACGCTGTGCGGGCCGCCCCTGGGTCCCGGCTCTACGCTTCGCTTCGGCCGGGATGACACGGTTGAGAGCGTTAGTCAGTGATCTCCAACGGTTCCGCTCTCGTCCTGAGATAGATGTCCTGGAACGCCTCCATCTGGCGGGCCTCCAGCACGCCCTCCTTCACCAGCTCCAGTGAGGCCGACAGGGTCGAGGCCAGGTACGAGGCGGGCGTGGGGCCGTCGTCGTCGTCCAGCGCCCGCTCGATCGGGGCGACAGTCGACAGCACCGTCCAGTCCTGCATCTTCGGCAGCAGGCTGCGCAGGCGGTCGCGGGCGTCCTCCAGCGGATAGGCGGTCGGCGGACGCGGGGCGTAGTGGCGGCTGTGCTCGCGCTTGCGCTGGGTGATGTAGGCGCTCATCAGGCCGTAGAGGTCGCCCTCCAGCCGCGTCGACGAGACGATCTTCACCGCCTCGGGATCGCCGCGCATGAACACGTCGCGCTTGAGGATCGGGCGGTCCTTCAGGGCCTCGACGGCCTTGCGCATCACGTCCAGCTTGGCCAGGCGGAAGGCCAGTTGGGCGGCCATTTCCTCGGCCGGCGGCTCCTCGGCCTTGGCCCGCTCGGGCTTGGGCAGCAGCAGGCGGGACTTCAGATAGGCCAGCCAGGCGGCCATCACCAGATAGTCGGCCGCCAGGGCGAAGCGCACGCGGCGGGCCTGTTGCACGAAGGCCAGGTACTGTTCGGCCAAGCGGGTGATCGACAGCTGCAGCAGGTCGACCTTCTGGCTGCGGGCCAGGGCCAGGAGGACGTGCAGCGGGCCTTCGTAGCCGTCGATGTCGATGACCAGCGCCGCGCCGTCCTCGGCCGCCTCGTTGGCGGCCTCGAAGTCGAATGTGGGCTGAAAGCCCGTGCTCAAGCGTACTTTCCGTCGAAGGCCGCGTCGAAGCGGGCGCGGGCCTCGGCCACGTCGAACGGCTCGGGAACCTTGACCAGGCGGCCCATCACGGCCTGAGCCCGGCGGCGGGCTTCCTTGGACATCTTGCCGACACCAGACATCACCGCCTTCATCTCGGCCATGTCGCCGTTGCAGTGCAGGACGACGTCGCAGCCGGCCGACAGGCTGTCCTTGGCGCGCTGCTTGAAGTCGCCCGACAGCGCCTTCATCGACAGGTCGTCGCTCATCAGCAGGCCATCGAAGCCGATGGAGCCCCGGATGATCTGCTTGATGGCCTTCTTCGAGGTGGTGGCCGGGTTCTTGCGGTCGATGGCCGTGTAGACGACGTGGGCGGTCATCGCCATCGGCATGTCGGACAGCACCCGGAACGGGGCGAAGTCGCGGGCGTCCAGCTCGGCCAGCTTGGCCTTGACCACCGGCAGCTCCAGATGGCTGTCGGCCATGGCGCGGCCGTGGCCGGGGATGTGCTTGATGATCGGCAGGACGCCGCCGGCCAGCAGGCCCTCGGCGGCCGCCCGGCCCAGGGTCGCCACCTGCTCGGGCGTGTCGCCATAGGCGCGGTCGCCGATGATCTCGTGGCCCTTGGGGTCCGGCACGTCCAGCACCGGCACGCAATCGACGTTGATCCCCAGCGCGCGCAGGTCGTGGGCCATCAGGCGCGCGCCCAGGCGGGTGACCTCTCGGGCGACCAGCGGATCGTTGGCCACCAGCTGGCCATAGGCGCGGCCAGGCGGATAGGTCCGCCAGTGCGGCGGCTGCAGGCGGGCGACCCGGCCGCCCTCCTGGTCGATCAGGATCGGGGCGTCGTCACGGCCGACCGTGGCGCGCAGGGCGGCGGTCAGCGCCCTCACCTGCTCCGGGTCGGCGATGTTGCGCTTGAACAGGATGAAGCCCCAGGGCTTCACGTCCCTGAAGAAATCGACTTCTTCACGCGAGAGCGTCGTCCCGGCGCAGCCGAGGATGGCGGCGGACGGGGCGCCCGACAGCAGGCTCATTTGACGAAGCAGGACTTGCCGGAGGCCGAGATCGCCTCGCAGAAGGCCTTGGCGGCCTCGCGGCTGGCGAAGCCCGTCACCGAGGTGCGGTAGAGCGTCGTGCCGTTTTTGTCGACGGTCTCGACCTTCTTGCCCTTGCCCGAGGCCAGGCCGGGGGCCAGGCGCACGGCGTCGGTCCAGGCCTTGTCGGCCAGGGCCGGCGAGGACAGCGCGCCGATCTGCACCGAGGCCGGACCGCTGGCGGTGGYGGCGGGCTTGGGCGCGACGGCCGAGGCCACCTGCACCGGCTTGGGGGCCGGCTTCGCAGCGGCGGCGGTGGCCAGGGACTCGATGGTCGGCGCCGGTTTGGCGGCCGGGGTCGCCGGCTGGGTGGCGGTCGGCGCGGGCTTGGCCGCCGGCAAGGCGGCGCTCTGGACGGGAACGGTGTTCAGCGGCACGGCCGGACGCGCGACCGGCGCCTCGGGCGGCGCGGCGAAGGTGGCCGACGGCTGCGGATCCTCGTTGTGATAGATCTGCAGGCCCGCGGCCGGGTCCTGCGGCTGGCTGGCGGCCGCCGGCGGGGTCTTCATCTGCGCCACTTGCGTCCCCACCGCCTGCGGCGGCTCGYTCGGGCCGCGAACGCCGCCGCGATAGATCATGACCACGGCCACCACCAGGGTCACCAGCACCACCGCGCTGATGATCAGGGTCATGGGCAACGGGCGCGCGCCGCGCACGGGCTGACGCGCGTCGAACGACAACGGTGCGTCGGTGGGCGGCGTATAGGCCCCGCGGTGCGGATCAGACATCTGAGGTAGGCTCCAAAACTCGGCGCGCTAAATTAAGGCGCGCGGATCGAACGTCTCGAATCAGACGCGCGCGACCCCAGGTTACCCAACGCCGGCGCGTCTCAGAAGCGTTCACCCCGCTCAGGTGGCGAACGAAAGGTCGCTCGCGTCCCCATTCCGAGTCTGTTGGAGCTTACGGCTCAGTTCCAGACGTCGAGATGGAACAGCTTGCGGTGTTCTTCTATCGCGAAGCGATCGGTCATGCCCGCGATATAGTCGCAGACCACACGGGCTCGACCGGCTTCGTCGCGGTTCTGCGACTTGGCGAACCAGACGGTCGGAAGGACCTCCGGCTCTTTCAGGAAAAGCCCGAACATTTCGCCCAGAATACGGCGAGCTTGGCTGCGGGTGCGGTTGACGCGCCAGTGGCGATACATCCGCTCGTGCAGGAACTTGCGCAGGCGGGCCAGGTCCTCGGCCATGTCGGGCGAGAAGGCCACCAGGGCGTGATCCAGGGCGCGGACCTCGTCGGCCGAGGCGACACCGGTGGCGGCGGCGCGCTGCAGGGTCTCGCCCATCACGTCGTCGATCATCGCGCCGATCATGCGGCGGATGGCCTCCAGGTGGGTCAGGCGCGCGTCGAGGTCGGGGCGTTCGCTCTTCACCGCCGCCAGGATCGGGCCGATCAGCGGCACGTCCATCAGCTCGTCCAGGGTGAACAAGCCAGCGGTGACGCCGTCGTCGACGTCGTGGTTGTTGTAGGCGATGTCGTCGGCCAGGGCCGCGACCTGGGCCTCGGCCGAGGCCCAGGTGTCCAGGCCCAGATTGTAGTCGTGGTCGTACTTGGAGATCGCCTTCCAGGACGGCTTGCCCAGCTTGTTGGTCACCGGGCCGTTGTGCTTGATGATCCCTTCCAGGGTCTCCCAGGTCAGGTTCAGGCCCAGGAAGTCGGGATAGCGGTGCTCCAGCTCGGTCACGACCCGGAAGGTCTGGACGTTGTGGTCGAAGCCGCCGAAGTCCTTCATCTGCTGTTCCAGCTCGTCCTCGCCGGCGTGGCCGAACGGCGGATGGCCGATGTCGTGGCCCAGGGCGATGGTCTCGGCCAGGTCGCTGTCCAGGCCGAGCGCCGTCGCCAGCGAGCGGGCCACCTGGGCCACTTCCAGCGAATGGGTCAGGCGCGTGCGGAAGTTGTCGCCCTCGTGGGCCACGAAGACCTGGGTCTTTTCCTTCAGCCGGCGGAAGGCCGAGGTGTGGATGATGCGGTCGCGATCACGCGCGAACGGGGTCCGGGTGCGGCTTTCGTCCTCCTTGAACCGGCGGCCCCTCGACTTGAAGGGATCCTCGGCATAGGGCGCGCGGGGGACGAAGTACGGGGCCTGAGACATAAACCGCCTTATATCGCATTGGACGATTTGGCCCCTTCCGTCGGGGCCGCGACATCCTCATATAGGTCAAGGATGACTTTTCCACAGCCATGACCCAGACAGACTTAACGCTTTCCGAAAACGCCGCTCGCCGGATCAAGTCCATCGCCGCCAGCGAAGGACGCCCGCTGATGCTGCGCGTCGCCGTCGACGGCGGCGGCTGTTCGGGCTTCCAGTACCGCTTCGACCTGGTCGACAGCGTCGAGGCCGACGATCTGCGGATCGAGCGCGACGGGGCCGCGGCCCTGGTCGATGTCGTGTCCCTGGCCCTGCTGAAGGGCTCGGAGATCGATTTCGTCGACGAATTGGCCGGGGCGGAGTTCCGGGTCCGCAACCCGAACGCCAAGTCCAGCTGCGGGTGCGGCGTCAGCTTCTCGATCTAGACCGGCACGAACCGCAGCAGCGTCAGGGCAGCCGCGCCCCAGGCCAGCGGGATGGCCATGGCCGCCCAGGCCAGCGGCGTTTCGTCCTTACGCCACAGGATCCAGCCGGCCAGCGGGGCCAGCAGGCAGACCACCCAGAACGACGCCGCGAACACGAAGCCCAGCCAGGCGACGGCATTCAGCAAGTTGCCCGAGCGGTCGAAGACCAGCGGCGTAAAGATGGCCAGGATGCCGCCCAGCACAGCCAGGCCGAGGCACGCGCCCGTCGCCAGGACCATCAGCAGGACCTGCTTCACGTCGATCGTTCGTTTGTCCGACTTGAGCACGGTCACCATGAGCCCTAGCCTCCCGCCGCTGTCTGGAGCCGTCAATGCGTATAGCCACCTGGAACGTCAATTCGATCAACGCTCGCCTGGAAGGCGTGCTGGCCTGGTTCGAATCGGAAGCGCCCGACGTCGCCGTGCTGCAGGAGATCAAGTGCGTCGACGAGAAGTTCCCGACCGAAGCCTTCGAGCGGCTTGGCTACAACGTCGTCGTCCACGGCCAGAAGACCTATAACGGCGTGGCGCTGCTGTCGAAGTTCCCGGTCGAGGACGTTCGCAAGGGCTTGCCCTTCCTGTTCGACGGCGAGGTCGACGAGCAGGCGCGCTACGTCGAGGCGGTGATCAATGCGCCGACGCCGTTCCGCGTGGTCGGCATCTACCTGCCCAACGGCAATCCGATCGGGACCGAGAAGTTCGACTACAAGCTGGCCTGGATGCGCCGCCTGCACGCCCACGCCAAGGGCCTTCTCGCCTTCGAGGAGCCGCTGGTCATCCTGGGCGACTACAATGTCATCCCCGAGGCCGAGGACGTGGCCAATCCCGAGGCCTGGATAGGCGACGCCCTGTTTCAGCCCGAAAGCCGGGGCGCGTTCCGGGCGCTGAAGAACCTGGGCTTGGCCGACGCCTACATGCAGGCCGACGGGTCGCCGGGGGGCTATACCTTCTGGGATTATCAGGCCGGCGCCTGGCCTCGGAACCTGGGGATCCGCATCGATCACCTGCTGCTGTCGTCCCAGGCCGCCGACCGCCTGACGGGCGTCGTCATCCATCGTGACGAACGCGACAAGGAAAAGCCCTCGGACCACGTGCCGGTGGTCGGTCATTTCCGCGACTAAGGCCCCCTGTCGCGGAATCAGGACTCCCGTTAGCCTGCCTTCATTATGAGCGAACTCGCGCGTCTTTTGCTGTTCGTGGCCATCGCCGGCTCGGCGGTGACGTTCCTTGGCAGCCTGGCCATCTGGTACGGCGACGAGGACCGGCGCCTGCGCCGCGCCTTGCGCAACGTCCTGAAGAGCGAGCCGGAAGGCGTCGTGGTCGCGCGCGGCCGAGGGCGCGGCGCGGGCTTCTCGTTCTCGACCAACCTGTTGGCCGTGGCCTGGGACCGAGGCGCCTGGTGCCTGGTCTATCGCCTGGACGAGCTGATGGGGGCCGAGCTGCTGGTTGACGGCCAGGTCATGGGCCGGGTGTTCCGTGGCGAGGGCCGCCGGGCCATCGACCACGTGGCGCCCCAGGCCCAGACCGTCGYCTTGCGGCTGGTCTTCGACGATCCGCGCCATCCCGACTTCGTCCTGGACCTCTGGGCCCCGGGCGATGAGCAGCGCCGCGAGAGCCGTTCGCCCAGCGAACTGGTGCAAGAGGCCAACCGCTGGCTGGCGCGCTGCGAGGCCATCGTCCGCCGCCCCTTGCCGCCGCGCCCCGAGCGTCCCGCCCCCGGGGCGCCGACGCCGGTCGCGGCCCGTCCAGCCGCTTCGCCGCCGCCTCCGCCGCCCGAGGCGTTCGACGACGAGGAGGACGAGGACGATTTCCGGGCGCCGCCGCCCCTGCCCGACACCCCGCCGCCGCTGGCCCGCCGCTCGTCGTTCGACACCACGCCGCGCGTCGCGCCCGCCCGCCCGATCTCGCGCCCCGTCTCACCGGCGGCCACGCCCGCGCCCCGGCAAGCGCCCGAGCCGGACATGTTCGACGATGCGCGCCCCTGGGACGACGAGATGGACGACGACGCGCCTCTTCCGCCGCCGGAGCCCTCGTACAAGCCCGTATCCAAGGCCAAGCGCGAGCCCGCCGCGGACCAGGACGAGCTGCCGTTCGACCTCGACGACTAGGACCGTGCGCTCCAAGGTGGAACCCGCATCACGGTTTCGAGAGCAGCGCCTTTTCGTTTGCTGCGGCGCACAAGGGGGCGTAAAGCGCCGCCGTCGGACGTGAGCCGACGCTAGGAGCCTCGAGCTTACATGGCGGGCAAAGATCCCCTCGCCGCCGCTTCCTCCGACACCCCGACAATCCAAGCTTCCCACCACGGCCACGCGGCGTCGCGTTTCTGGCCGCTGGCGCTGGGCAGCGTGGGCGTCGTGTTCGGCGACATCGGCACCAGTCCCCTCTACGCCTTCCGCGACGCGCTGGAGGAAGCCGCGCGCGACGGCCTGGTCCGCCCCGAGATCATGGGCGTTCTGTCCCTGGCCCTGTGGGCGCTGATCCTGGTGGTCAGCGTCAAATACGTCCTCTTCCTGATGCGCGCCTCCAACAAGGGCGAAGGCGGGGTGCTGTCGCTGATGGCCCTGGCCCAGCAAGGCGCCAAGGGCCGCACCGGCCTGATCTTCGCCCTCGGCGCCATCGGCGCGGCCCTGTTCTACGGCGACGGGGTCATCACCCCGGCGGTCTCGGTGCTGTCGGCGGTCGAGGGCCTGAAGTCCGTGAAAGGCTTCTCGACCTGGTTCGGCGCCCAGGAGGTGATCGTCACCAGCCTGGTGATCCTGACCGCCCTATTCGCCTTCCAGGCCAAGGGCACGGCCAAGGTGGCCGGGATCTTCGGCCCGATCATGGTCTGCTGGTTCCTGTGCCTTGGGGCCCTGGGGATCTGGCACATCAAGGACGATCCCAGCGTACTGGGGGCGATCTCGCCGACCTACGCGATCTACTTCCTGGCCCATCATGGCCTGACCGGCTTTCTCGTGATGGGCGCGGTGTTCCTGACCGTGACCGGGGCCGAGGCCCTGACTGCCGACATGGGCCACTTCGGGCGCGGCCCGATCCAGCTGTCGTGGTTCGCCCTGGCCTTGCCCATGCTGGCCCTGAACTATTTCGGCCAGGCGGCCCTGGCCTCCAAGGCCCTGACCGTCGCCGAGGCCGCCGGCGCCGGCCTGCCGAACGCCGACTGGTTCTTCCTGATGGCCCCGCACCAGTGGCGGCTCGCCCTGGTGCTGTTCTCGGGCGTGGCGACGGTCATCGCCAGCCAAGCGGTGATCACCGGCGCCTTCTCGCTGACCCAGCAGGCGATCCAGCTGGGCCTGCTGCCGCGCATGGACATCAAGATCACCTCGTCGACCGAGGCCGGCCAGATCTATGTCGCCCCGATCAACTGGCTGCTGTTCGTCGGCGTCGTGCTGGTCGTGCTGTCGTTCCGCTCGTCCAGCGCCCTGGCCCACGCCTACGGGATCTCGGTGACCGGCACGATGGTGGTCACCACCATGCTGGCCTACATCGTCGTGCGCCATGTGTGGAAATGGCGCCTGGCCGCGGCCCTGGCCCTGATCGTGCCCCTGTTCGCCCTGGACCTGACCTTCTTCGTCGCCAACCTGCTGAAGGTCCTGACCGGCGGCTGGGCCCCGTTGGCCCTGGGCGCGGGCCTCTGCCTGCTGATGGCGATCTTCGTCAGCGCCTCCGAGCGCCTGCGCGGCAAGCTCAGCAAGGACGGCCTGCCGTTCGCCGATTTCCGCGAGATGATCCTGCGCCGCCCGGCCGCCGCCACGCCCGGCACGGCGGTGTTCCTGACCTCGGACCCGGACACCACCCCGCCGGCCCTGATGCACAGCCTCAAGCACTTCAAGGTGCTGCACGAGCGCAACGTGCTGCTGAAGGTGGTCAGCGAGACCACGCCCTACGTCTCCGACGCCGAGCGGGTCGAGACCCAGGTGCTGGACGACCGCTTCTCGCTGGTCACCTTGCGTTACGGCTACATGGAAAGCCCGAACATCCCCAAGGCGCTGGCGCTGTGCCGCAAGCAGGGCCTGAAGTTCGACATCATGAGCACGTCGTTCTTCGTCAGCCGCCGCACCATCGTGCCCTCGACGGCCAGCGACGCCCTGCCCGGCTGGAAGCGCAAGCTGTTCACGTTCCTGACCCGCAACGCCACCGACCCGACCACCTTCTTCCACCTGCCGCCAGGACGGGTGGTCGAGCTGGGGACGCAGGTCAGCCTGTAGGCCGGGGAAACTGTCATCCCGGCCAAGCGCGTAGCGCGCCGAGCCGGGACCGCCGGAAGCTCAGAACTTGTGGCGGTCCCGGATCGGCCTTCGGCCGTCCGGGATGACAGTTTCTAAGGTCAGAGATCCGCGTAGATGTGGGTTTCCTCGGCCGCGCCGGGGTGGGTGGTCGCGCCCAGGTGGGCCGGACCGACCAGCTGGGCGAACTTCCAGATCGCGCCGCTGTTGTAGTTGGTCTTGATCGGCTTCCAGTCGGCCTTGCGGCGGGCCAGCTCGTCGGCCGCGACCTCCAGCTCGATCGTGCCCTTGTGAGCATCGATCGAGATGATGTCGCCGTCCTGAACCAGAGCGATCGGACCGCCCTCCTGGGCCTCCGGACCGACGTGGCCGATGCACAGGCCCCGCGTAGCGCCCGAGAAGCGGCCGTCGGTGATCAGGGCGATGTTCTCCACACCCTGGCCGTACAGCGCCGCCGTGGTCGACAGCATCTCGCGCATGCCCGGACCGCCCTTGGGACCCTCGTAGCGGATCACGAGGACATCGCCTTCCTTGTAGTCGCGGCGCTCGACGGCCTCGAAACAGGCCTGCTCGCCGTTGAACACCCGGGCCGGACCGCGATGGACCTGGTGCTTCAGGCCCGCGACCTTGACGATGCAGCCGTCGGGGGCCAGCGAGCCCCACAGGCCGACCACGCCGCCGGTCGGCGACAGCGGGGCCGAGACCGGACGGATGACGTCCTGGTCGTCGCGCCAGACCACGTCGGCCAGGTTCTCGGCCAGGGTCTTGCCGGTGACGGTCATGCAGTCGCCGTGCAGCAGGCCGGCGTCCAGCAGGGTCCTGAGCAGCATCGGCACGCCGCCGGCCTCGCCCATGTCCTTGGCCACGTAGCGGCCGCCGGGCTTCAGGTCGGCGATGTAGGGCGTGCGGGCGGCGATCTCGGCTACGTCCTTCAGAGTGAATTCGATGCCGCACTCGTGGGCCATGGCCGGCAGGTGCAGGGCGCCGTTGGTCGAGCCGCCGGTGGCGGCCACCACCACCGCGGCGTTCTCGAACGCCTTGCGGGTGCAGATGTCACGCGGGCGCAGGTTGGTCTCGATCAGGCGCATGACCGCTTCGCCCGAGGCCACGGCATAGGCGTCGCGGTCGGTGTAGGGAGCCGGCAGGGCCGACGACAGCGGCAGGGCCAGGCCGATCGCTTCCGAGACGCAGGCCATGGTGTTGGCGGTGAACTGGCCGCCGCAGGCGCCGTCCGACGGACAGGCGGCCCGCTCGACCTTGCACAGGCGCTCTTCGTCGATGACCCCAGCCGAGAACTGGCCGACGGCCTCGAACACGTCCTGGACGGTCAGGTCCTTGCCGTCCAGGCGGCCGGGCAGGATCGAACCGCCGTACAGGAACACGCTGGGTACGTTCAGGCGCAGCATGGCCATCATCATGCCCGGCAGGCTCTTGTCGCAGCCGGCCACGCCGACCAGGGCGTCGTAGCCGTGACCGCGCATCGACAGCTCGACCGAGTCGGCGATCACGTCACGGCTGACCAGCGAGCTGCGCATGCCCTCGTGGCCCATGGCGATGCCGTCGGTCACGGTGATGGTGTTGAACTGGCGCGGCGTGCCGCCGGCCTTCTTGACGCCCACGACCACGGCCTCGGCCTGACGGTTCAGGGCGGTGTTGCAGGGAGCGGCTTCGTTCCAGCACGAGGCCACGCCGACGAACGGCTGGGCGATCTCGCGCGTGCCAAGGCCCATGGCGTAGTAATACGAACGGTGCGGCGCGCGGGCCGGCCCCTCGGTTACATGGCGGCTGGGCAGGTTGGACTTGTCCCAGGCGCCGTCGGGTTTCTTGGTCATGGTAGAAAGCCTTGGTTCGATAACGAGCGCCGGGATTAGCCCAAGGCGAAGCGTGGCGGAAGGGTTCGGCGCATAGATTTTGCCCGGGAAGTCCCCATCGCGGCGACTTTCATTGCGACCACGTCGCAAAAGCCTACGCGCAACGCATAATCTATGCGGATCAACCCTCCGCCGCCTGCTCCACCGCCAGCGCCAGGTCCAGCGCCCGAGCCGCCTCCTCGCCGGTCACCACCGGCCGAGGCGTCTCGCCGCGCACGGCGGCCAGGAAGCCGGCGACCGATAGGCCCAGCGGATCCTTGCCGGCCGGAGTCTCGGTGAAGTTCTCGATCAGCGGATAGGGCGTAGTGTTGCGGAAGGTCCGGGCCAGGAAGTCGATCTCGACCTCGCCCGAGGGATAGACGACCTTCATGGTCCGCTCGCGGGCCTCGGCGACGCGCGAGCTGTCGAACACGGCGACGAAGCCGTTGTCGAAGGTGGCTTCGGCCTTGACCCAGTCCAGCGAGGTCGAGCGGGTGATCGCCCCCTCGCCTTCCACCGCCAGCGGCGCGCCGTCACAGAGGGCCAGGGCCAGGTCGATGTCGTGGATCATCAGGTCCAGCACCACCGAGACGTCGAGGTTGCGGTCCGAGGGCGTGCCCCGCCGCACCGCTTCCAGGCGCAGCGGCTGCTCAGGAATGTCCAGCAGACCCATGGCCTGGAACACGACGCGTTCCTGGTGACCGCAGGCCAGGGGGAGACCCGCCCAGGCGGCGATGGCGACCATCCGGTCGGCGTCCTCGGGCGCCACGGCCAGGGGCTTTTCGGAATAGACCGGCTTGCCCGCCTTCAGCGCCGCCAGGGCCGCGCCGGCGTGGTGGACGGCGGGCGTGGCGACCGTGACCACGTCGACGGCGGCCAGGAAGGCGGCCATGTCGTCAAAGGCGGCCGCGCCCAGCGGCTCGGCCAAGGCCTGGGCTCGCGCCAAGTCGATGTCGAACACCCCGACCAGGGTCACGCCGTCCAACTCGGCATACTTCTTGGCGTGATAGCCGCCGAACACTCCGGCGCCGACGACGCCCGCTTTGAGCACTTGGGTCATGGCGGGCTGTCTACCCCGCTTCGCCGCCGCTTAGAAGCACTGGAGCCTTCGCCCCGGACGCGCTAAACGTTCGTTTAAATCGGCAACGCTCGGCAAGAGCCCAAACACGCCT
>NZ_JBFUJD010000099.1:0-16870 GCF_056401555.1 Caulobacter sp. P4_E5 | reverse complement strand
TCTGTTCGTTGGATAGATCCGGGATCCCGGGAAGGGCCGTGGAGAGGCGAGCGCGGAGCGACAGGGCGGTGATCGTACAAGCCGCCTATCGTGGATCGCCGAGCTGGAGACGGAAGAGCCGATCCAGTTGGTCCACGCCCGTCCGGGGGTAGCGGAGGCCCGAGCAGACAACGCTCACGCCCGCCGTCCTCACGGAAAGAACAGCCTGGCGGAGCGGTAAGCGAACCGAAACGCACACAAACACTCACGGTCATCCGGGTTCGCCCGGCCGCTCCGTCGCCTCCCCATCCAACTTCAGCGGTTTCCGCGTGAAGCGGCGGAGCCGCGCATCTAATGGAGATCGTAGGACCGTGGCTTCGGAGCCTCGCCCGGAAGTTGGCCCTCGCGGACCACCTCCAGATCGATCCGGTTCCAGCCGGAGTCCCGGATCCGCGCCATCACGGCCTTGTAGAACCGGTGCTCGACGGTGACTTCCTCGTTCAGCCGAACCCCTTGGATCGTCCTGTCCGGAGAGCCGGCCGCGGCGGCGATGTCCGCGGGCAAGGTGCGCAGGCTGGAGGGCTTGTCGCCGACCCGCAGGCCGCCGTCATGATAGAGATAGACCTCGACCCATGGCGGGGGCTGGACATAGGTCGCCTGGACGGGCGCCCGGGAGCGGGCGACGAACAGGCCCCAACCCGCCAGGGCCAAGGCGATGGCGCAGAGGGCGAGGCCGAGGGCGCGCTTGAGGTCCATGCCCCTAGTGCTTGCCCCGATCACGGCCGAAGTTCGGCTCGGCGCTTTCCTGGCCCGCGGCCACGATGCCCCGACGGATCGCCCGGGTGCGGGTGAAGTGGGCGTGCAGGGTGTCGGCGTCGCCCCAGCGGATCGCGCGGCTCATCGCCTGCAGGTCCTCGGTGAAGCGGCCCAGCATCTCCAGCACTGCGTCCTTGTTGGCCACGAAGATGTCGCGCCACATGGTCGGGTCGCTGGCGGCGATGCGGGTAAAGTCGCGGAAGCCCGAGGCCGAGTACTTGATGACCTCGTTCTCGGTGACGTTCTCCAGGTCGGCGGCGCTGCCGACGATCGTATAGGCGATCAGGTGGGGCAGGTGCGAGACGACGGCCAGCACGAGATCGTGGTGCTTCTCCTCCATCAGCTCGACCTGGGCCCCGAAGGCGCGCCAGAAGGCCGATAGCTGGGCGACGGCGGCGGCGTAGTGCTCGTCGTCGCTCTCGAACGGGGTCAGGATCGTCCAGCGGTTCTCGAACAGCTCGGCGAAGCCGGAGTCAGGCCCCGACTGCTCGGTGCCGGCGATCGGGTGACCGGGGATGGCGAAGATCTTCGACAGGTCCTGGGCGCGGAAGGCCTCGGCGACATTGGCCTTGGTCGAGCCGACGTCGGTCAGGGTGGCGCCGGCCTTCATGGCCGGGATCACGACGGCGGCGAGGTCCGGAATCGACAGCACCGGGGTGGCGATGACGACGAGATCGGCGTCCTTCACGGCCTGCGCGATGTCGCCGGTGACGTGCTCGGCGATGCCCAGTGCGATGACGCGGGCGCGGTGGACCTCGCTGGCGTCGGCCACGGTGACCTCGCCGACGACGCCGTGCTCACGGGCCGCGCGGATGATCGAGCCGCCGATCAGGCCGCAGCCGATGACGGTGAGCTTGGGGTACAGGATCCCGGGAGCCGACATCTATCGCCCCATGAACTCGGTGAGCAGGTCGACCACGGCGCGGTTCTGCTCTTCCAGGCCGATGGYGATGCGGATGGCGTCGGGCAGATTGTAGTTGCCCACCGCGCGGACCAGATAGCCCCGCGACGCCAGGAACGCCTCGGCTTCGCGAGCGGTCTTGCCCGGCGTGGTCGGGAAGGTCGCCAGCACGAAGTTGGCCGCCGACGGCGTGACCTCCAGGCCGATGCCGCCCAGCTGCTGGGCCATCCACGGCCGCCATTGTTCGACCAGGGCCAGCGAACGGGCCTGGAATTCGTCGTCGAACAGGGCCGCGATGGCGGCTTCCTGGCCGGGGATCGAGGTGTTGAATGGCGGACGGATCCGCTCGATCGGCTCGATGATGTGGCTGGGCCCATAGCCCCAGCCGACGCGCAGGGCGGCCAGGCCGTGGATCTTCGAGAAGGTCCGGGTGACGATCACGTTCTCGGCGGTGCGGGCCAAGTCCAGACCGTCCTCGAAGCGCGGGTCGCTGCAGAACTCGGCATAGGCCCCGTCCAAGACGAGGATCACCGACGGCGGCAGGGCCGCGTGCAGGTCGCGGATCTCCTCGCCCGTCAGCCAGGTGCCGGTCGGATTGGCGGGATTGGCGATGAACACCAGGCGCGTGCGCTCGTCGACGCACTTGACCACCTCGTCGATGTCGATGCGGTGGTTCACTTCCTTGGCCATCCGCACCTCGCCCTGGCAGGCGCGGGCCCCGATGGCGTAGGCGGCGAAGCCGTGCTCGCCCTGGACGATGTTGTCGCCTGGCTCGAGATAGACCTGGTTCAGCAGGGCGAAGATCTCGTCGCTGCCGTCGCCGAAGGTCAGGCGCTCGGGCTCCAGCTTGAAGCGCTCGGCCACGGCGGCGCGCAGCAGGTTCGACTTGCCGTCCGGATAGATGTGCAGGCGGTCGACCGCGTCGCGATAGGCCTGCTTGGCCTTGTCGCTGCTGCCCAGGATGTTCTCGTTGCTCGACAGCTTCACCGGATGGGCGATGCCGTCGACCTTCGACTTGCCGCCGACATAGGCGTGGATGTCCATGATCCCGGGCTTGGGGACAGGACGGGGCGCGGCGAAGCGGTCGGTGGGGGCGGCGGTCATCGGACTACTCGGTTGACGGACGTCTCAAACGTGACGGGCGTCTCTTACACGTCGAACTGTTCGGGCGCAGCCCCGATGACGCCGGTCAGCTGGCCAGGCGCGCGGGCCAGGCGCTCGTCGTGCGACTGGAAGAAGCCCGACAGCGAGAACAGCTTCAGCCCGCTGGCCTCGGCGATCAGTTCGGCGGCGATGTCGGTCTGGCTCAGGGTCTCGACGATGGAAGCGGCGCTCTTGGGGGCGTCGGTGACCCAGAAGGTCTGGTCGCCGCCGGTCGGCTCGACCTCGACCTCGGCCACGGCCAGGGCGGCCTGCGGGCCCCAGGAGGCCAGGCAGGGCAGGGCGGCGAACACCTTCAGCTTCGGCTCGGCCAGCAGGCGGCCCCACCAGGGCGTGTCGGCGGCCAGCGGCAGGACGGCCACGCCCCACGGCGAGCGGGCGACGGCCAGGGCGTCCTGGGCGCTGGAAACGATGGACAGGCGTGGGGCGGTCCCGAAGCGCAGGCGGGTCAGCTCGACCGCGCGGGCCGGCTCGCGACCGCCGAAGACGGCCAGATGGTACGGGCCCTGGCGCGCCAGGTTGTCGGCCATGATCTCGCGCCAGATGCGGATGACCAGGGCGTTGCTGGCGCCCTTGCGCGGCGCGTCGAGCAGCTTGCGGACGATATGGGCCTCGCGGCCGGGGCGCAGGCCAAAGCCCGTGTCGCCCGAGGCGCGCTTGGCGGCCGCGACGGCGCTGGCCAGGCTGGCGCGCTCGTCGATCAGCTTCAAAAGTTCACCGTCGATGGCGTCGAGCCGCCATCGGACCTCTTCGAGAGACGGTGTGGCGTCCGTCGCGTCGCTGCCCATGTTCTTCCCCGAAATTGGAGGCGGGACCATAGTCCTTGCCGCCGAACACGCAATAGCCAGCCAAGGCGGCAAGAAAATTGCGTCTCCGGCGACCGTTGATCGATCAGTACACCGTCGGCGCAGGCCCGGTATCGAACAGGCCCAGCCGGGTGCGCCCGTCCTCGAACTTGAGGTCGGCCTCGATGACCGGCTCCTGGCCCACGGCCTCGGCGGCGGCGGCAAGGGCCTGCTCAGGCGTCTTGATCGGCTGGGACAGGTCGGCCCGCTCCTTGATCACCACCTGCAGCAGGCCGGTCACCCGGCCCTTGGAATCGACCGACAGCACGCCGGACTTGGCCTTGCCCTCGGCGTCGCCGGCCAGGATCTGGCTCTGCTGCAAGGTGATCTGGCCGCCGACCTCGCTCCAGCGCCTGACGGCGGCTTCCCAGTTGCGGCCGCGCAGGTACGAGATATGCGACAGGCGGGTCTCCAGGATCATCGAGGCGGTCTTGTCCTGGGCCAGGCGGCCCAGCAGGCCCGTGAAGGCGGTCTTGGCGCCCCCGGCCTTAAAGAAGATCGCGCCCTGGTCGTCCGGGCCCGAGCGCAGATGCAGCTGCATGTTGTCGGCCGAAATCAGCTGGAACGGCTTGGCGCCGGGCGCGGGGACGAAGGTCAGCTTGGCGCCCTCGACCGAGACGCGCGGCGGATACTCGGTGACGTGCGAGATGCTGGCCCGCAGCGCCTGGCCGGTGATGGTCACGTCGCCGGCCTCCGGACGGGTCAGGACCACGCCCTGCGGCGCGACCAGCACCCAATGGGTCAGGTCATAGATCTCGGCCTCGCCCTTAAGCAGCGGCGCGCGGACGGCCCAGCCGGTGGGTTCGGCGACGCGGGCGTCGGTCAGCTCGACATTCATCCGGAACGGAAAGCCGTGGAAGGTCCGGGCGCTCCAGGACAGGTCGTAGCCGCGCGACTTCAGGTCGGCCGACTGGGCGTCCATCCGTTGCTCGGCCTGGCCGCGCAGCCAGAACCAGCCATAGCTCCAGCCGCCCGCGACCAGGGCGGCCAGGATGAAAGGCATGAACAGACGGCCGCGGCTAGCTTTCTGGGGGGCTTTGCGGGAGGGGCGGGCGTCGTTATGGGTCATGTATAGGGCGCGTCCAGTCGGGATCGGTGATGAGCTTAGAGGGCGGCGGCGAGGATCGCTGGGTGTTCGGATACGGATCGCTGATGTGGCGGCCCGGGTTCCCGTTCATAGACCGAAGAACCGCCGTGCTCCACGGGCGGCGGCGGGCCTTCTGCATCTATTCGGTGCATCACCGCGGCACCTACGAGCGGCCGGGCCTGGTGCTGGGCCTGGCGCCGGGCGGATCGGTGCGCGGCATGGCCTATCGCGTGGCGGCCAGCGAATGGGAAGAGGTCTACGCCTACCTCCGCGAACGCGAGCAGCCGACCGAGACCTATTTCGAGACCTCGCGCGAGGTGAAGATCGACGGGAACGGAAAAGTGCCGGCCCTGGTCTTCCTGTCGGACATGAAGCACAGCCAGTGGGCCGGAGCCCTGACCTTGGAGCAGCAGGCGCGGCTGATCGCCGGGGCCACGGGCCTGTCGGGCCCGAACATCGACTATCTCCGCGACTTGGTCATGCACCTACGCGAGGACGGGGTGCGCGATCACGCGATGGAGAAGCTGCTGAAGATGGTCGAGGGAATCGAGACGGCCTAAAGCCCCTCATCCTCCAGCGCCTTGGTCGCGGTGTCGATGCGGGTCTGCAGCTCGCGCATGAACTCGCCGCGCTTCAGGCCGGCGGGGATCGGCTCCAGATAGTTGAACACGATCGTCCCCGGCTTGACGACGAAGCCTTTGTTCCAGTGGACGCCGCAGTTCAGGGCCAGCGGGGTCACCGGCATGTCCAGCTCGCGATAGAGCGCGGCGATGCCCGGCTTGTAGTCGCCCGGCTGGCCGACCTCGCCGCGGGTGCCTTCGGGAAAGATCACGATCTGGCGGCTTTCCTTCATGCGCTCGACGGAGTCGCGGACCAGCTTCTTCAGCGCGGTCGAGTGGCCGGCGCGATCGACGACGACCATGCCGGCCTTCAGCCCGTGCCAGCCGAACAGCGGCACCATCAACAGTTCCTTCTTCATCACGAAGCAGGCGTCGGGCAGCAGGGCGAACTGGCTGAAGACGTCGAACATCGACTGGTGCTTGGACGCGACCAGGGCCGGGCCGGTCGGCCGATACGGCTCGCCGCGCACCTCGACCTTGACGTCGGCCAGCCAGCGCAGGCCCCAGATCAAGCCCTTGGCCCAGGTCGACAGCGACCAGGTGTTGGCGCCGCGGGGCAGGGGGTAGGTCAGGATCATGCCGACCGCCCAGCCGATCGACCACAGCCAGAAGAACAGCTGGAACAGCAACGAACGCAGATAGATCAAGACGCTTCCTTCGCCGCCGGGGCGGCCTTTTCTTTCGGTCCTAGCCCTAGGAACGCTTCACGGCCCAGGATCGCCAGGTACTTGCAATATTCCACGATCATCCGCCGGGCGCTCGAACCGGTCTTCCACCAACGATGGGCGTTCAGGCTCTCGGTCTGGACCGGGTAGGGGAACAGCTTCACGCCCGGCATGGCGGCCTTCAGCTCCAGCATCGAGCGGGGCATGTGATAGTCGGCGGTCACCACGATCAGGCTCTTGTAGCCCTTGGACTTGGTCCACTCGGCCGTCTCCAGGGCGTTGCCGACCGTGTTGGCGGCGGTGAAGCCCAGGTCCACGCAGCAGTCGTAAATCGGCTTGACCGCCTTGGTCACCGTCTGAACGTCGGCGCGGGTGGCCTCGCGATTGACGCCGGAGATCAGCAGGCGCTGGCCCTTGCCCTCTTCCAGCAGCTTGGTGGCGGCTTCCAGGCGGATGTTCGAGGCGCCGGTCAGCACCACGACGCCGTCGGCGATCGGCGGCTCGGGCGCGGGGGTCGACTGGTCCACCCGSSCGGTGAAGGCCAGCAGGCCCAGKCCCCAGATCATCAGGGCGATCAACAGCGCGGCCAGCGTCTTCATGATGTTTCGGTCTTCACGGCATCTCCCCCACGATGCGCGACGCCGCCAGACGGGCCGAAAGGCCGGCGATCAGGGCGGCGACCACCGGTGCGGGCAGGGCGGCGACCAGATCGATCCAGGCCAGCGGCAGCACCGGCGCCACCCCCGCGCCGCCGCCGAAATAGCGCGCGATCGCGCCGATGATGGCCGCGCTCGCCCCGCCCAGCAAGCCCGCCAGCGCGCCCATGGTCGCGAAGCGGTTCTGGAACAGGCCGGCGATAAAGCCCTGCTCGGCCCCGGAGAAATGCAGCACCTCAATGACGTCGCGCCGAGCGGCCAAACCCGCGCGGGTGGCGAAGGCGATGACGGCGGCGGTCGCGGCGGCGATCAGGGTGAAGACGCCCAGGGCCGCCAGGCGCGCCAGGTCGGCGGCGCGCTCGATATCGGCGATCCAGCGGCTATGGTCGTCGACGGTGGCGTCGACCCCGGCGGACCTCAGGGCCTTGTCCAGGGTGGCGGCGCTGGGCGGCGCCTTGGGGTCGAGGTCGAGGGTGACCAGGCGCGGCGTCGGCAGCTCGTCGACCAGGGCCTCCTTGCCGATCCACGGCTCCAGCAGGGCTTCGGCCTTTTCACGGGGCAGGGCCTGGGCCTCGATCACGCCCTTGATCCCGGCCAGGGTCTCGGCGGCGCGGGCGGCGGCGCTGTCGGGGGTCTCGCTGGCCCGGGCGCGCACCACCACGGTGGCCGAGCCGGTCAGCTGAGAGGTCCAGCCGTGGGCGGCCCGGTTGGCCGCCAGGGCGGCGAAAGCGGTGAGAACCGCCAGGAAGCACAGCACCGCCACAACGAAGACCAGCGCCCCGTCTCGCGAGTCGCGCGGCGGCAACAGCGGGCCGGGCCTCCACTTGGCGACCTGAAAGAATTCGCTCATCCGCCGCCTCCCACATCGACCAGGCGGCCGTGCTCGAGGTGCAGGGTCGGCCGCGCGGCGCGGGCCACCAGGTCCTCGTCATGGGTGGCGATCAGGACCGTGGTGCCCAGGCGGTTGAGCTCCACGAACAGCCGCAGCAGGCGCAGCGACATGGCCGGATCGACATTGCCGGTCGGCTCGTCGGCCAGCAGCACGTCGGGACGATCGACGACGGCGCGAGCGATSGCCASGCGCTGCTTTTCGCCGCCCGACAGGGTCGCTGGCAGGGCGTGCATCCGCTCGCCCAGGCCCACCCAGCTGAGCAGCTCGGCGACGTCTTCGCGATAGGTGGCCGGTTTGCGCTTGAGGATGCGCAGGGGCAGGGCGGCGTTGTCGAACACCGACAGGTGCTCCAGCAGGCGGAATTCCTGGAACACCACCCCGATCCGGCGGCGCAGGAACGGCAGGTCCGAGCCGTGGGTCAGGCTGACGTCGCGCCCGAAAAGCTCGACGCGACCCCGTGACGCACGGTGGGCCAGGTAGATCAGTTTGAGCAGCGAACTCTTGCCCGCGCCCGAGGCGCCAGTCAGGAAATGGAACGACCCCTGATCGAGGGAAAAGCTTATGTCCCTTAGGGTTTCCGGGGCCCGGCCGTAGCGCATCGAGACGCCGGCGAAGCGGACCACCGGTAGGGCGTCATCGCCCTGTTCTGTGTCGATCCGCAAGGCGCGTCACTTGGGTTTCTGGACATCAGGGTTAAAATCAGCGACCCCCTTAAGGCATGTGGGGAGCGTTCGATTCGCGGCCATGATACTGACCTGTCCGGAGTGCGCCAGCCGCTATTTCGTCGACGACTCCAAGGTCGGTGCGGCGGGGCGTGTCGTGCGCTGCGCCTCGTGCGGGAACCGTTGGACGGCCCGTAACGAAGACGCGAACGACCTCTTCGACGAGCCCGAAGCGCCCACCCTCGCCAGTCAATTGGACAGCGCCGAGCAGGTTGCCGGCGCGGCGTCTGAGACCGACGAGCCGCCGGTCAGCGCCTTGCCCGGCGAGGAACTTCCCAAGGTCTTCCGCGCCCGGGCCGACGCCGAGCGACGCTTGCGCGAAGCCACGGCCACCGGAGTCATCTGGGCCGGCATGGCCGCGGCCATGGCCGTGGTCGTGGTCGCCGCCCTGATCTTCCGCATCGACGTCGTCCGGATTATGCCGGGCTCGGCCGGGGCCTACGCCGCCGTCGGCCTGCCGGTGAACACGGTGGGCCTGGTCATCGACCGCGACAGCATCAAGGCGATCCCGTTGATGCAGGACGGCCACGCGGCCGTGACCATCACCGGATCCATTCGCAACATCACCGAGCACGAGGTGGTCTCGCCGCCG
The DNA here is from genome assembly GCF_056401555.1 of Caulobacter sp. P4_E5. Lineage (NCBI taxonomy): Bacteria > Pseudomonadati > Pseudomonadota > Alphaproteobacteria > Caulobacterales > Caulobacteraceae > Caulobacter > Caulobacter sp. P4_E5. Next base: position 7,934 of record NZ_JBFUJD010000099.1, on the reverse strand, counting down.
CTGCGGGTCGAGCTGCTGAACGAGAAGGGCAAGCGCGTCGCCGGCCAGCTGGCCGCCGCCGCCGACGCCAAGATCCCGCCGGGCCAGGTGCGCCATTTCTCGATCACCTTCCTCGACCCGGCCAGGACCRCCAAGGATCTGCAGATCGGCTTCGCCACCGAACCGGGCGCGGCCAAGGCCGTGAAGACTGCTCTGAAAAAGCCGGAAGACCACGGCGGCGAGCCTGAATTGGCCCTGCGCGGGGTCCAGGACGCCGCCGCCGAGCACGAAGCGGCTGGACAGGAACCCCCGGGACATGAGAGCGGGGACGCAACCGTCCCCTCTGACTCTCACGAACCCGCGCATCATGAATGACACCCAGAAGCCCGAAGTCCTGATCTCGGAAGCCGAGATCGCCGAACGGGTTCAGAAGCTGGCCGAGACCATCGCGCCGCGCATCGACGACGACACCGTCGTGGTCTGCCTGCTGACCGGCGGCCTGTGGTTCGCCGCCGACCTGACCCGCGCCCTCTACAAGGCCGGTCGCAACGTGCGTTTCGACGCCCTGTGGCTGGCTTCCTACCATGACGAGCGCAAGAGCACGGGCCGTTGCGAGGTCCGCGCCGACCTGCAGCGTCCGCTGATCGGCCGCCGCGCCCTGGTCGTCGACGACGTGTTCGACACCGGCCTGTCGCTGTCGGAGGCCGCGCGTCTCGTGAAGGACGCCGGGGCCAGCGAAGTGCTGACCGCCGTCTTCGCCCGCAAGCCCTGGCCCAAGGATCGCGGCATGGAGCCCGACTTCGTCGCCTGGGAAGCGCCTGCGCGCTACCTGGTCGGCTACGGCCTCGACGACGAGGGCAAGAGCCGCGGCCTGCCGTACATCGGCGCGATGGATTGATTTAGAGGATACTCGCCCCCTCCGGGCCTTCGGCCCTCCTCCCCCAGAGGGGGGAGAAGGAGCATTCCGCCCCCTCCGGGGGCGGACGACCGCGTAGCGGTCAGGTGGGGGCAAGTATCAGATCACACCCAGTCCGGCACGAGGTCCCGCGCCAGCATCTCTTCATACGTCGGCCGCTTGCGGATCACCGCGTAGCGGTCGCCGTCGACCAGGACTTCGGGCACCAGCGGCCGGGTGTTGTACTCGCTGGCCATGGCCGAGCCGTAGGCGCCGGCCGACATGAAGGCCACCAGGTCCCCGGCTGTGAACGGCGGCAGGGCGCGGTCGCGGGTGAAGGTGTCGCCCGTCTCGCAGACGGGGCCGACGACGTCATAGACCGTCTCACCTTCACGCTTCACCACCGGGCGGATGTCGTGGAAGGCGTCGTACATGGCCGGACGGACCAGGTCGTTCATGGCCGCGTCGATGACCAGGAACTTGCGGCCTTCCGGACGCTCGTGGACGTGGATCACTTCCGAGACCAGCACGCCGGCGTTGGCGGCGATCACCCGGCCCGGCTCGAAGGCCAGCTTGACGGGCAGGCCCTTGGTGACCTCGCCGACCATGGCGGCGAACGCGGCGGGCGAAGGCGGTTCGGGGTGGTTGAAATAGGGCACGCCCAGGCCGCCGCCCAGATCGAGGCGCTCGACCGACAGGCCTTCGCCCAGAAGTTGCTCGACCAGCCCCCGCATCTTGGTGAAGGCGGCGCGCATCGGCGTCAGGTCGGTGATCTGGCTGCCGATGTGACACGCCACACCGATGGGCTCGAGATTGGCGTTGTTGCTGGCGTTGGCGTAGAGGCGGGCGGCCTCGGCGAACGAAACGCCGAACTTGTTCTCGGACTTGCCGGTGGCGATCTTGGCGTGACCGCCGGCCGCGACGTCCGGATTGACCCGGAACGCGACCTTCGCCTTCAGGCCCAGACCCGCCGCGACGTCCGCGATCAGGTTCAGCTCCGGCTCGGACTCGACATTGATCTCGGCGACGCCGGTCTTCAGCGCGAACTCGATCTCGCGCCGCGCCTTGCCGACGCCGGAGAAGACGATGCGTTCGGGCGGGATGCCGGCGGCCAGGGCGCGGCGAACCTCGCCCTCCGAGACCGTGTCGGCCCCGGCCCCCAGGTCGCCTAGCACCTTCAGCACCGCGACGTTGGAATTGGCCTTCACGGCGTAGGCGACCAGCGGATCGACCACACCCGCCGCCGCCAGGGCGTCGCGGAACACGGTGAAGTGCCGCTCCAGGGTGGCGCGGCTGTAGACGTAGACCGGCGTGCCGACCTCGGCCGCGATCTTGGCCAAGGGCGCGCCCTCGCAGGCCAGGCCCTCTGGGCCGTACTCGAAGTGATTCACGGGTCTTCGGGCTTTCTCATCATCACACCCCCATTTTCCGACTTCCCGGCGAAAGCCGGGACCCAGATTCATCCGGAGCGGTGGCGGGCGTCATCTGGATCCCGGCTTTCGCCGGGATGACGGCGGCCTCGCCAAGTTCAACCGTTGGTGCGGCGTTCGCCGTCAGTTCGGAGTAGCGCCGGGGAAGCCGGCCGCGGACGGACCGCCGAACGGGTCCTTGGTGCCCGGCAGCGGCGCGGCGCGGATGGTGCGGCTGCTGGAGGCCGGATCGCGGATCTCCTGGGCGCCGCCAGCGCGGGCGGGTTGGTTGGCCTGGGCCGAGGCGGCGCGGCGCTCGGCCTGCCAAGCGGCCTTCTTCTGGGCGTCCCACAGCGGCGCTGGGCGTTCCAGGGCGCCTTGCTTGCCGCAGGCCGAGGCGCTCACGGCGAGCGCCGCCAGGGCGAGCAGGGTGACGGGGCGCAGGTTCATGCGAGCACTTCCTTCCAACGCGCGATCTGGGCGCGGACCTGGGCGGGGGCGGTCCCGCCGTAGCTCATGCGGCTGGCCGCCGAGGCGGCCGGAGTCAAAACGGCGTAGACGTCCTGGGTGATCCGCGACTCGATCGCCTGGAACTGCTCCAGGGAAAGATCCGCCAGGTCGACGCCCAGGCCTTCCGCCGTCTTCACGGCAGAGCCTGTCACGTGGTGGGCGTCGCGGAAAGGCATGTTCAGCGTCCGCACCAGCCAGTCGGCTAGGTCCGTCGCGGTCGAGAAGCCGGCGCCGGCGGCCTTGGCCATGGTCTCGGTGTTCGGGGTCAGATCAGAGACCATGCCGGCCATGGCCAGCAGGCTGAGTTCCAGCGCGTCGAAAGCCTCGAAGGTCGGGACCTTGTCCTCCTGCATGTCCTTCGAATAGGCCAGCGGCAGGCCCTTCATGACCACGGTCAGGGTGGTCAGTGAGCCCAGGATGCGGCCGACCTTGGCGCGGATCAGCTCGGCCGCGTCGGGGTTCTTCTTCTGCGGCATGATCGAGCTGCCGGTCGTGAAGGCGTCGGTCAGCTTGATGAAGCCGAACATCGGCGTCGTCCACAGCACGATCTCCTCGGCCAGGCGCGACAGGTGCGTGGCGGTGATCGAGGCAGCCGACAGGGCCTCCAGCGCGAAGTCGCGGGCCGAGACGCTGTCCAGCGAGTTGGCGGTCGGACGGTCGAAGCCCAGAGCGGTCGCGGTCTGCTGGCGGTCGATCGGGAATGGCGAACCGGCCAGGGCCGCCGCGCCCAGCGGGCACTCGTTCATGCGAGCGCGGGCGTCGCGGAAACGCGAGGCGTCACGGCCGAACATCTCGACATAGGCCATCAGGTGGTGGCCGAAGGTCACCGGCTGGGCCGGCTGCAAGTGGGTGAAGCCCGGCATCAGGGCGTCCACATAGGTCTCGGCCTGGGCAAGCAGCGCCTTTTGAAGCGCCTCCAGCTGGCCGGCCGAGCGGTCGCAGGCGTCGCGGACCCACAGGCGGAAGTCGACGGCCACCTGGTCGTTGCGCGAGCGAGCGGTGTGCAGACGGCCGGCGGTCGCGCCGATCATCTCGCGCAGCCGCGCCTCGATATTCATGTGGATGTCTTCGTACTCGTCACGGAACGGAAAGGTCCCGGTCAGCAACTCGTCCTCGATCCGCGCGAGGCCGCCGAGGATTTCCTCGCCATCGCTGCTTGAAATCACGCCCTGGTTCATCAACATCCGCGCGTGGGCGCGGGAACCCGCCAGGTCTTGCGCCCAAAGGCGCTTGTCGAAGCCGATGGAGACGTTGATCGCCTGCATCAGTTCCGCCGGCTTGGCCGTGAACCGACCGCCCCACATGGCTTGACCCTGGCCTTTCGCTGGCTTGGGCGTATCGGAGGCGTTGTCGGTCATATGAACGAAGTCCACTTGGTCGAAGACGGCAAGGCCGCGCCGAAGCGCAACCCGCTGAAATGGGCGATCTCGGGCGTCGCCTTGGTGGGCGCCGCGGCGGTTCTATACGTCATCGCCACCGCTTCGTTCAAACCCCATGGCCCCGCTGATCTGAGAGAATTCAAGAAGGCCTCGCTGGAAAAGCTCGAGGTGCCCGCCACGCCGCGCGCCGCGCCCGATACGGTGTTCACCAGTCTGGACGGCAAGCCGGCGACCTTGGCCGACTTCAAGGGCCGGGTGGTGGTCATGAACCTGTGGGCCACCTGGTGTGCGCCCTGCAAGGCCGAGATGCCGACCCTGGCCAAGCTGCAGGCTGCCTACGCCACCCAGCCGGTCACCGTGCTGCCGATCAGCGTCGACCGCGACAGCGACCTTAACCTGATCAACGAAGAGATGGCCGCCAACCCGCCGCTGAAGACCTATCGCGATCCGGGCTACAAGCTCTCGTTCGCCATGGAGCCGCGCGCGGCGGGCTATCCGACCACGGTGATCTACGACCGCCAGGGCCGCGAGCGCGCCCGCATGGCCGGGCCGGCTGATTGGTCGGGCCCGGAAGCGCGCGGCATCGTCGAGAAGCTGCTGGCCGAGAAGTGATCGATCCCCGCCTTCTCGAACCCCTTGCCGACGATGCTTGGCCCGCCCGTGAGCGGGCCCGGCTGGGCGGCTGGCGGCTGAACGCCTCGTCCGGTCGCTCGATGCGGATCAACGCCTGCTGGCCGCTGGAGGCGCCGGATCGTGACGCCGAAGCCGCCCTTGACGCCGTCGAGGCGTGGTTCGCGGCGCGCGCCCTGCCGCCGCGCTTCAAGCTGACCGACGGCATGGCCGTTCCGATCGACCTCTCGGAGCGCCTGGCCGCCCGGGGCTACGCGCCCTGCAAGGAGACGGTGGTCATGCTGGGTCCGACGGGCGGGGAGGGCGACCCCGCCGTTCGGGTCTCGACCGCACCCGACGCCACGTTCGAAGCGGTGTTCACCGCCACGGCCGGCGATCCCGAGGATGGGCGCGAACGGCTGGACGCCTTGGGCCGCATCCCGGCGCCGGCCCGCTTCGCTCGATTGGACATCGACGGCGCGCCGGCGGCGATCGGCGCCAGCGCGATCGGCGGCGGCTTCGCCGGCGTCTTCGGCATGCGCACCGCGCCCGACCATCGCCGCAAGGGCCTGGCGCGCCGGGTGCTGCGCGGTTTGCTGGCCGAGGCGGGCGCGTTGGGCGCCGAGCGCGCCTGGCTGCAAGTCGAAGCCGACAACGCCCCGGCCATCGCCCTCTATGCGGACGAGGGCTTCGAGCCGGCGTATCGCTACCGGTACTGGACGCGCTGAGCGCCTTCTCAAGTCAATAGATCCAGATCCGTGTCATCCCGGCCAAGCGCGCAGCGCGCCGAGCCGGGATGACACCGGGGAGGGGCGACGCTTCCCTCCCCGGGGGCATTTTTGATAGACAAGTTTACAAAACAAACTGGTTGATGCATCGTGTGGCTGTCTCAAGAGGGGAGCCAAGGCCATGCATGCGCCGCTCAGCGCCACTGAACGATCGGCCGTCGCCCAGATCGGTGGTCGCAACGCCCCAATCGGCGCCTTGCGCGCCTTCGTCACCCTGCTGGTGATCGCCCATCACGCGGTGCTGACCTACCATCCGTACGCGCCGCCCCCGAAAGCGTTCGACGCCCCGCCGATCCTGTGGACGGCCTTCCCGGTCGTGGATCCTCAGAAGTTCGGTGGGTTCGGAATCCTGACCCTGGTCAACGACATATTCTTCATGTCGCTGATGTTCTTCATCTCGGGTCTGTTCGTCGCCGACGGCTTGCGGGCCAGGGGCGCGGGCGGTTTCCTGAAGACCCGGGCGCTGAGGCTGGGGATCCCGTTCATCCTCGGCGTCGGCCTATTGGCCCCGCTGGCCTATTTCCCCGCCTGGCTGCAGTCGGGCGGCGCGCCGTCCTTAGCGGCATTCGCGGACGCCTGGACCCATCTGCCGTTCTGGCCCAGCGGTCCGGCCTGGTTCCTGTGGGTGCTGCTGGCGTTCGGCGCGATCGTCACGGCGGCGTACGCCCTGTTCCCCGGCGTGACCGATGACCTAGGCCGCCTGGCCCGGGACGCGGATCGCAAGCCGGCCCGCTTCTTCTGGGGTCTGGTGATCGCCAGCGTTCTGACCTATCTGCCGCTGTCGATGACCACGCCCTTTGGCCACTGGACCACGGTGGGACCGTTCGTGGTCCAGACCGCCCGCGTCGGCCACTACTTCGTCTACTTCCTGGCCGGGATCGCCGTCGGCGCGGCCGGTGTTGGCCAAGGCCTCACCGACCCGGAGGGCAAGCTGGCCAAGCGCTGGTGGCTTTGGCATCTGGCGCCCATCCTGCCGATCGTCGGCGGCGTGGCCTCGATGATCATGGCCTTCTCGCCCAACCCGCCGCCACGGCTGTTCCTGGAACTGTTCGGCGGCGTGAGCTTCGCTCTGGGCTGCGCCACCCTGTCGTTCGCGGCCTTGGCGACCTTTCTGCGCTTCGTCCGCACAACCGGCCCGCTGGGCGGAAGCCTGCAGGCCAACGCCTACGGCATGTACTTGACCCACTACGTGTTCACCGCCTGGCTGAGCTGGGTGCTGCTGCCGCAGAGCTGGGGCGGTCTGGCCAAGGGCTGCGCGGTGTTCGGCGGGGCGGTGGTCCTGAGCTGGCTGACGACGATGGTCCTGCGCCGCATGCCGCTGTTGGGGCGAATCCTGTGACCGTCCATGATGCGGCGCTGAAGGGGGCTGGGCCCATGAACGACAAGCTGAAGACGGTTCAGGACGATCTGGCGTTCCTGCGGACCATGGCCGAGGGCGGCGGCGAGCGGGGCGGCCTGGGCGTTGCCGGCGGGGCGCTGTATGGCGCGGCGGGGTTGATCTACGGGATCCAGACCCTGGGCCATTTCGCTCAGGTGAAGGGCGTGCTGGTCCTGCCGCCGCTGGGCAGCATGGTGCTGGGCTGGCTGCCGACGGTGATCTTCCTGATCCTGATGACCATCGTGATCATCATCGACCGCAAGAAGCCCCAGGTCGGGGTCGCCAACCGCGCCGTCAACGCCGCCTTCTCGGGGGCGGGCGTGGCCAATCTGGCCCTGATCCTGGTCTTCGCCTCGGCCGCCGCGCGCAACCACGACTTCCGTTACTGGCTGTTCCATCCTGCTGTGGTGTTCGTGATTCAGGGGGCGGTCTGGTTCGTCATCTTCGCGCTGCGCAAGCGGCTGTGGATGGCGCTGGTCTCGGTGGGTTGGCTGGTCTCAGGGGTGGCCATGGGGATGCTGATCGACCGGGCCGACGTCTATCTGCTGATCGCCAGCTTCGGCCTCTTCGCCTTCATGATGGCTCCGGGCTTTTTCATGATGCGCCAGGCCCAGCGGTCGGCGCCCTAGGACGATCGTGGCGGGCAAGTTCGACATCAGCGGGCTGGACGACGTCATCCACGGCCGGGTGCGGCTGGGGATCGTCGCCTATCTAGCCAGCGCCGAGGTCGCCGACTTCACCGAGCTGAAGGCGCTGTTGGAGGTCACGCAAGGCAATCTGTCGGTCCATCTGCGCAAGCTGGAGGAGGCGGGCTATGTGGCCATCGACAAGAGCTTCGTCGGCCGCAAGCCCTTGACCCGTGTGCGCCTGACCGAGGCGGGACGGGCGGCTTTCGGGAGTTACTTGAAGGCCATGGGGCGGTTGGTGGAGCAGGCGGGCGGCGGTACCTAATATTCCGACCTCCCCGGCGAAAGCCGGGGCCCAGAT
>NZ_JBFUJD010000098.1:0-16893 GCF_056401555.1 Caulobacter sp. P4_E5 | reverse complement strand
ACCTGGAAGGGTTCGCGGCGGGGGATTCCGGGGTGGTCGACGAGGTGCTGGCGCTGTTTCGCGAGCAGGCCGCGCTGTGGACGCCGATGCTCGATCCGGTCCATCCGGGCTGGAAGGACGCGGTCCATACCGTCAAGGGCGCGGCGCGCGGGGTGGGGGCCTTCGCGCTCGGCGAGGTCTGCGAACGGTGCGAGGCCGGCGAGGAGAGCCTGGAGGGCGTGCGTACGGCCCTGGACGTCGCCCTGATGGACATCGCCGCCTACGCCCACGAACAGGCGCTGCGGTCGCTGAAGGGCTGACGACAAAAAACAGGGGCCGAAGCGAACTTCGGCCCCCGAGGAGGAGAGGGTGCGATGGCCCGCCTTAGAACTTGGCGCGCATCGTGACCTGATAGGTGCGGCCGTCGTAGTCGATGCGGCGCGGCAGCATCGGGTCGTTCTCGTATTCCGAACGGGTCGCGTCGGTCAGGTTGAAGGCGTCGACCGAGATCGTCATGCTTTCGGTGAGCTTGTACGAGGCCGAGGCGTCGAGCTGGCTGCGGGCCTTGACCGTGCGGGCGTCGCCGACGAACGAGTTTCCGGCCGCCAGGTCGTACTTGTCACGCCAGTTGTAGACGAGGCGGACGCCCCAAGCCTTGGCTTCGTAGTAGCCGATCAGGTTCAGGTTGTTCTTGGACACGCTGGGCAGGGTGATCTTGTTGCCAGCCGTGTCCTTGCCGTCGATCTTCGTGCGCGAGAAGTTGAACGCGCCGCCGAAACCGCTCCAGAAGCCTGGCAGGAAGTCGAGATTCTGCTGGATGTTGAACTCGAAGCCGGTGACGGTCATCGGGCTTTGGTTGGTCTTGCCGCTGATGTTGACCTGGGCGTTCTTCAGGACGCCGCCGGCGCCGACGAAGCGGTTCGAGCTGACGCAGCGCGGCGTGCCGGCTGAGTTGTCGATGCTGAGCGTGCCCAGGTCGACGTCGACGCCGTCGATCTTGCCGCTGGCCGGGCAGAGGATCGCCTGGTCGGTGATCGGGCCGATATAGCCCTGGATCTCCTTGCGATAGGCCGCGATCGAGATCAGGCCGCCCGGGCGATTGTACCATTCCAGCGACGCGTCATACGAGTCGGAGGTGTACGGCTTGATGTCCGTGGCCCCGAGGGTGACCGTATAGACCGGGTCGGTCGGCGGGTTCACGTCGACCGGAACCTGCACGAAGGTGGTCGGCACGTTGTCGCGCGGCTGCGGCCGGACATAGGTGCGGTAGGCGGCGGCGCGGAACACCAGGTCGTCGCGCAGATCGGCCACGACGATCGCTGAGGGCAGCCAGTAGTCATAGTTCCGCTTCGACGTCTGGGTCGACAGGGAGTGGTTGATCGGCCCCGCCAGCGCCGCCAGGGCGGTGGTGCAGTTCTTACAGTTCAGGGCGACGATCTTGTTGTCGGTGTATTCGTAGCGCGTGCCGACCGTGCCGCGGACCGGAACGCCGAACAGGTCGGTCTTGAACTTGGCCGCGATATACGCCGAGAAGACGTCGTTCTGGTTGCTGAAGTTGTTGTTCCAGTAGTTGCCGTCCGTGTAGTTGTTCACCACGCCGTAGGGCGTCAGGAACACGCCGGGTGCGCCCAGGGCGAACTGGTCGGGCAGGCCGTTCGGATTGGTCGCCGTGCGCAGGTTGGTGTTGACCGGCGTGATCGCTTTCAGGATTCGGTCGATGTCGACGTTCATCCAGTTCGATGTGGCGCCGGCCGCTTGGCCGCCGAAGAAGTCGCGCGCGTAAGACAGCTGCCCGGCCATGTCGGGCGTGATGTTCTGGGTCTGGGCGCCCAGGGCGGTGTTGCGCGAGCCGCTGGAGGTGAACTTGTTGTGCTCGGCCCGGCCGCCGAAGGTCAGGTTGGTGATGAAAGAACCGTCCAGCGTGCGGTCGAAGTCGAGCTGGAACGCGTCCAGCACGTTGTCGGCCTGGCCGCTGGTGCCGGTGACGCCGAAGCGGTCGGCCGCGGTGGTCGCCGACTGGCCCGGCATCTGGGCGCCGGCCTGGGTCGGCGCGGTCGGGGTGGCCGGGATCAGGAAGCCGCCGGTCGGCAGGTGGGTGGCGTGCGGCGTGTTGAGCACGGCCGTGTAGTTCGAAAGGTCCGAACCACCCAGATACACCGAGGTGGTGATGCCGTTCAGGCCGGCCGAGCCGAGGTTGCGGTAGGGGTTCTGGACGACGTCCAGTTCGATCTGGTTGGCCTGGGCCTTGGCGCGCGAGACGGTCAGGTTGGCGGTGGCCTTCCAGTCGTCGTTCTTGAACTCCAGGGTCGGGTTGATCGCCCAGGTCTGGTTCTTCGCGGGCTCGGAGCGCACCGAGTCGAAGGTGTTGATGTTCTCGGCCGAGAACTTGTTGACGTAGGCGCGGTCGCCGTTCGGCGTCTTGACAATGTAGGGCGTGCCGATGTCGGTGATGTGGGCGACGGCCGAGGTCGCCGTCAGGGCGGTGTTGGTGTTGTTGCCCGGACCGGCGTCGATATAGAGCAGGTTGTTGGTCGCCTCATCCAGCTTGCGCTTGGTGATGAAGCCGTTGGCGCCGAACTTCCAGCTGTCGTTGATCCGCCATTCGAAGCCGGTCGCGGCCGACAGGGTCGTGCCGCGGTTGAACTTGACCAGCTGGCGGGTCTGGCTTGGGTAGTAGACGCCGCCCGGATACTTGGCGATCAGGGCGTCATAGACCGGGTTGTTGCCCGGCGTGGCCTGGTTGCCGACCTGGATCGAGCCCAGGCGGTTGGCCCACGAGTTCACGGTGATCGAGTCRCGGCGGAACTTCTCGTCCTTCCAGGCGACGACGCCGAACACGGCGAAATCGTCGGTCAGGTGCTTGTTGTAGCCGAGCGAGGCCTGCGGGCTGCCGAGGTCGCCCAGGTCGTTGTGCTCGTAGGACAGCTTGGCGAAGCCGCCGTCCTTGCGGGCCAGGGCCGGGTTGATCCGCAGGTCGATATTGCCCGAAAGACCGCCGGCCAGGTTCGACGCCGACGGCGACTTGATGACGTTGATGGCCGTGAAAATGTCGGAGTTGAACGCGCCCAGCGGGGTCGAGCCGTTCAGGATCGGATCGGCGAAGGCGCCGCCGTTCAGGGTGGTGCGCGCGAAGGTGCCGGGCAGGCCGCGCAAGCTGATCGTGGCGTTGCGGCTGTCGGCCTCGCGGTTGATCTGGACGCCGGGAATGCGCTGAATCGCCTCGCCGACGTTCAGGTCGGGGAAGCGGCCCAGGCCGTCCGACGAGATGCCGTCCGAGATTTCCAGCGTCTCGCGCTTGGTGGCGATGGCGTTGGCGTAGGCTTGACGGAAACCGGTGACGACCACCGCTTCGACGGTCTCGGCCTCGGATTTGGCGGGCGCGGCTTGCCGAGCTTCGGCGGCCGAGCCGACGGCCAGCGCCGCGCAGGACGCCATGAGCGCGGCGCGAAGAGCGAAGGTGTTGCGAGCATGGATCATCAGAAATGCCTCCCCCGGCGCACTGACCTGGCGCCCTTGGCGAGACTTATCCGACCAGTTCGCGTCCTTGTCAAGAATTGGTAATGCCACTTCGTACGAACTGGCGACCACGTGGTCAGGCCAAAACCTCAGCGTGTGGAGGGCCGCTCGTCGATGGAAGCGCGCTCAATGGTGAAAACACGCTAGGTGTTGAACTGTCGAGGAAAACCCGACCTTTCGTGCGCGGGCCGGTATGACGTGGTCGGGCGAGCCTTTGTCTCATTTGTCTGACTAATGGTATGACCAAATTAACCATGCGACTTGACCGCCCTGGAGGGCGCTTCGCGGGTCAATTTTAAAGGATGCGTAATTGGCGGGATCGGCGCGGCCTCGCTAGAACAGGGCTCTAGACACGAGGAGTTCTCCCATGCCCGCCAGCCCCTGGAGCCACCAACGCAGCGCCGGCGTCGCCGACGACATCGACTTTGAGATCAAGGGCGAGGAGCTGCAGTTCGTCGAGATCGAGCTCGATCCGGGCGAGAGCGCCGTGGCCGAGGCCGGCTCGTTCGTCTGGAAGGACGCCAGCGTCCAGATGACCACCGTATTCGGCGACGGCTCGGGCGACCAGGGCGGCGGCTTCATGGGCAAGTTGCTGGGCGCGGGCAAGCGGCTGGTGACCGGCGAGAGCCTGTTCACCACCGTCTTCACCCATACCGGCCAGGGCAAAGCGCGCGTGGCCTTCGCCTCGCCGACGCCCGGCTCGATCCTGCCGCTGAACCTGGGCCAGCTGGGCGGGACCTTGATCTGCCAGAAGGACAGCTTCCTGGCGGCGGCGCGCGGCGTCTCGATCGGTATCCACTTCCAGAAGCGGATGATGACCGGCCTGTTCGGCGGCGAGGGCTTCATCATGCAGCGCCTCGAGGGCGACGGCTGGGTGTTCGTGCAGATGGGCGGAGCCCTGGTCGAGCGCGAGCTGGCGCCCGGCGAGGAGCTGCACATCGATACGGGCTGCGTGGCGGCCTATACGCCCGGTATCGACTTCGACCTGGTGATGGCCGGCGGCGTCAAGAGCGTGCTGTTCGGCGGCGAGGGCCTGTTCTTCGCTCGCCTGCGCGGCCCTGGGAAGGTCTGGATCCAGTCGCTGCCGTTCGCGCGCCTGGCCGGCCGCATGATGCAGGCGGCGCAGGGCCAGGGCGGCAACCGCGGCGAGGGCAGCATCCTCGGCCAGTTCGGGAACCTGATCGACGGGAATTGAGGAAGCGCTACTCCGGCGCCAATGCCCAAACTATTCTGCGTGCCCATATCATCTTGCGCATAAGAATTGCATTTTATGCGCAAGATGATATATTTGTGCGCATGTCCATGGTTTTAGGAGATTTGGTGTGGCGTTTCGAGCAGATGAAGCTCAGCGGACAGGATACGATCAGATCGAAGACTACTTCGTTTCAAGGCATATCGAGGCGTCGGAGCGCGGGCGTAGCCGGGAAGCGCTAAGAGCTATCGCTGATGAACTGGGACCGGTGGTGGATGCCTATCCGACCTGGCATCCGCTCGTGAATGGAGGCCGCGACAACCGTTGGCCGGCAACGACCCCTAGCGATCGGTGTGGCTATAAAGGTTTAGATCACACGCGATTTTTCGCTAACGGCTTCATCACTTGCCCATACGGAGATGGACAAGAGGTGGTCGACTCTGTTGACGCATTGCCGCGCCACTCCATCGCCTACATCACCGCCGAGCGGCTAGACGTGCAACTCTACAACTCTCAAGCCACGCCCATTTTGGTTCGATGCACTTGGGAGCGGGAGTTGGACAGCGACGGAATGGTGCCATTGGCCATTGCGCTGCCACTGATCCTTGAACAAGAGGTACCCAATTGGCGATCTGCGGAGGTGGCTGAAACCTGGGAGACGATGCGTCCTTACTTTTTGGGAAGGCCACACGGCAGTCTCTCATCGCTTTTTGTCAGCCAAGAGACAGGGCAGGCCATTAAGAAGGTTTGGAACGCGCTGATCCACACCGGCATGTTCGGCCCGATTAAAGTCTGACGCGACCCGCGAGAGGCGGCGCTCGCACGCTTAGCCCTTCGTCCGATCCCAGCTGTCGTATTCATACGCGATGCAGCGGTCGATCAGCGTGCGCCAGACTGGTTCGGCGATGGCTTCCGACAGGCCGGTCTCGCGGGCTGTGGCCTTGACCTTGGTCACCACGTCCTCGATCCGCGCGCGGTCGAAGACCTTGCCGCGATCGGCCTTGATGCGGGCGGCGGCGTCCATGTAGCCCTGACGCTCGGTCAGGAGCTGCACCAGGGCCCGGTCCAGGGCGTCCACGCCCTGTCGCACGTCGGCCATGGTCTGGCAGTCGGCAGGCGCGAGGCGCTCGTCGACCGTGAGAGTCGTCGTTTTCATGGGCTCCTTTAAGCCGGTTCCTGCCCCTAAAACCAGAGCCGTAAGCGCCTAAATGCCCGAGCCGTTGTCCAGGGTCAGAAGGGCGGCTTCGTGGGCCTCGGCCTCGGCCTTCAGCCAGGTCACGAAGGCCTTGACCTGGGGCAGGCGGCCCTTGGCCTTGGGGTGGACGACGTAATAGGCGAAGTCGACCGCCGTGGAGGCCTCGAACGGGATCACCAGGCGCCCCGAGTCGAGGTCGGCCTGGGCCAGGGTGCGTTTGGCCAGGGCGATGCCCCGGCCGTTGGCGGCGGCCTCGATCACCAGGCTGGACTGGTTGAAGCGCGGGCCGCGCGCGCCGTCGACGCCCTTGATGCCGCGCGCCGCCAGCCACATCGCCCAGTCGGGGCAGCTGTCGTCGGCGTCGGGCGAGCCGTCGTGCAGCAGGATGTGGTGGGCCAGGTCCTCGGGACGTTCCAGGGCGTTCTCGGCCAGCAGGCCCGGGCTGGCGACCGGCACCACGGTCTCGTGCAGCAGGCGGATGACTTCCAGGCCTGGATAGCGGCCCGAGCCGTAGCGGATGGCCATGTCGACCTCGCCGGTGGCGAAGTCCACGACCTCCATGCCAGCCGACAGCCAGACATCGACCTGGGGATGAGCCTGCTCGAACTTGCCCAGGCGCGGCACCAGCCACTTGGCGGCGAACGAGGGGGCGGCGGTCAGGGTCAGGCGGCGGCCGTCGACGGCGGCGGTCAGCAGGCTGGCGGCCTCGGCTAGCCGGTCGAAAGCCTCACGCAGGGCTGGCAGGGCGGTCTGGGCCGCGTCGGTCAGCAGCAGGCCCTTGGGCGTGCGCTTGAACAGGGCGGCCCCGACATAGTCCTCGAGGTTCTGGATCTGCTGGCTGACGGCGCCGGGCGTCACCGACAGCTCGTCGGCGGCGCGGCTGAAGTTCAGATGCCGCGCGGCGGCCTCGAACGCGCGCAGGGCGTTCAGGGGCGGCAGGCGGCGGCGCTCGTTCGGTCTTTCCATGAGTTTTACTGAACGCCCCGGCAGAAGTCCTTGTTTGCGAATTGGCCTCTTCGCGCCGAGTTTGCAAGCGTTCGCTGACGGATTGGCCCTTTTCGTTAGTGGACGCCGTGGGGGCGATCGCAAGGTCGCCCCCACTATTTCTTCCAGGGTAGGGCGGGGTGGTCTGAAAAGGCCGCCCCGCATTGCGTTGAAAACTCAAGGGTCGCGCGGCGGCGAAATCTCGCTCCGCGCCTTATAGAGGACCTGACACCCGATGGCCCCTCGCACGGCGCCGCCCAGCCAGTCTGGCCGCAAGTCCGGTCTCGTCGTCGTCGGCGGGACGCGGACCACGCGTGTCCCGGGAGCGGTGTGGCTGGTGGGGGCCGGTCCCGGCGATCCGGATCTCCTGACCTTCCGCGCCTTCAACGCCCTGCGGGCGGCCGACGTCGTGGTGCACGACGGCCTGGTCTCCGACGAGATCCTCGACCTGGCGCCCTCGGCGGCGCGGCGGATCAACGTCGCCAAGCGCAAGTCGCGCCACACCCTGCCGCAGGACGACATCAACCAGCTGATCGTGGCCCTGGCCCTGGAGGGCCTGACCGTTGTCCGCTTGAAGGGCGGCGATCCGTTCCTGTTCGGCCGTGGCGGCGAGGAGCTGCTGGCCTGCCGCGCCGCGGGCGTCGACTGCCACGTCGTGCCCGGTGTCACCGCCGCGCTGGCCGCCAGCGCCGGCGCTGGCGCGCCGCTGACCCATCGCGGCGCGGCCCAGGCCGTCACCTTCGTCACCGGGCACGCCGCGCATGGGGAACCCGATCTCGATTGGACCGCCCTGGCGCGTCCCAACCAGACCGTCGTCGTCTATATGGGCGTCTCGACCGCCGGCCTGATCGCCGAGCGCCTGACCGCCGCCGGCCGCGCGGGCTCGACCCCGGCCCTGGTCGTCGAGAACGCCAGCCGCGCCGACGAGCGCCGCATCCTGACCACCCTGGCCGACCTGGCCCAAGCCGCCGAAGGCCTGACGGGTCCGGCGCTGCTGATGGTTGGCGAGGCGATGGCGATGGCCGACGTCGCGCCGGCGGCCGATCTGGTTTCCCATTCCCTGCCGTTCGAGCGGAGCTCGCGCCCATGAAGGCCATCACCGCCAACCGCCTGATCGACGGCGATGTGGTATTCTGGAAGGGCGGCCAGTGGGTCGAAAGCTTCGGCGACGCCGAGCTGTTCGACGCCGATGAGCCGATCGAGGCCGCCGTCGCCACGGGCAAGAGCCAGCCGACCGTCGTGGTCGACGTCTATCCGATCGACCTGATCGAGTCCGAGGGCCGCTGGGCGCCGCTCAGCTACCGCGAACGCATCCGGGCCCTGGGCCCCACCAACGAACCCACGCACGGCAAGCAGGCCGAGGGCGGCGACGTCGTCGAGGCCCTGCGCCACGCCGCGGGCGCGGCGCGCTCGACCGGCCGCGTCGATCTGATCCGCAGGAAGTAGGGCGGAAAGCCATGTACCAGTACGACGTCATCGACCGCGAATTCCTGATCGACCGCTCGAACGAGTTCCGCGGCCAGGTCGGCCGCCGCCTGGCCGGCGAGATCACCGAGGACCAGTTCAAGCCGCTGCGGCTGATGAACGGCCTCTATCTGCAGCTGCACGCCTACATGCTGCGGATCGCTATTCCGTACGGCTCGCTGAACCCGACCCAGACCCGCCGTCTGGCCGAGATCGCGCGTGACTACGACAAGGGCTACGGCCATTTCACCACGCGCCAGAACATCCAGTTCAACTGGATCAAGCTGAAGGACGCGCCGGACATTCTGGACAAGCTGGCCGAGGTGGATCTGCACGCCATCCAGACCAGCGGCAATTGCATCCGCAACACCACGTCCGATCCCTATGCCGGCGCCACGGCCGAGGAGATCGACGATCCGCGCGTCTGGTCCGAAGTGATCCGCCAGTGGTCGACCCTGCACCCGGAATTCTCGTTCCTGCCGCGCAAGTTCAAGATCGCCATCACCGCCTCGGCCAAAGACCGCACCGCGGCCAAGGTGCACGACATCGGCCTGCTGCTGCGCCAGGGACGCGACGGGACGCACGGTTTCGAGGTGATCGTCGGCGGCGGCCAGGGGCGCACGCCCTATGTCGGCCCGACCATCAAGCAGTTCCTGCCGACCGACCGGCTGCTGAGCTACCTGGAAGCCGTCCTGCGCGTCTACAACCGCCACGGCCGCCGCGACAACATCTACAAGGCTCGGATCAAGATCCTGGTCGCCGCCCTGGGGGCCGAGGAGTTCGCGCGCCAGGTCGAGGAGGAGTGGAGCAAGATCGACGGCGCCCGCGCCGACCTGCCCGCCGCCGAGCTGGCCCGCATCCGCGCGTCGTTCGCCAAGACCCCGTTCGAGATCCTGCCGGCCCGTTCGGAAGCCTTCGAGGTCGCCAAGACCCATGACAGCGCCTTCGCCCGCTTCGTGCGCAACAATGTCCGCGCCCACAAGCAGCCGGGCTATGCGATCGTCGAGGTCTCGCTGAAGGCTCCGGATCAGACGCCGGGCGACGCCTCGGCCGATCAGTTGGAGTTGGTTGCCGACCTGGCCGAGCGCTACAGCTTCTCGGACCTACGCGTGACCCACGCCCAGAACCTGGTGCTGCCGCACGTGAAGCAGGACGACCTGCCGACCGTGTTCGCGGCCCTGCAGGCGGCGGGCCTGGCCACGCCGAACATCGACCTGATCAGCGACATCATCGCCTGCCCRGGCCTGGACTACTGCGCCCTGGCCAATGCCCGCGCCATCCCGATCGCCCAGGACATCGCCCGCCAGTTCGCCGATCCCGATCGCGCGGAGGAGGTCGGCGAGCTGAAGATCAAGATCAGCGGCTGCATCAACGCCTGCGGCCACCACCACGTGGCCCACATCGGCATTCTGGGCGTCGATAAGAAGGGCGAGGAGTTCTACCAGCTGTCGCTGGGCGGCTCCGGCGCCGAGGACGCCTCGATCGGCAAGATCCTGGGCCCGGCGCTCCCCGCGGACAAGGTGGCGACGGCCGTCGAGCAGTTGGTCGGGGCCTATCTCAACGTCCGCGCCGACGGCGAGCGCTTCCTCGACACCTATCGCCGCGTGGGCCTCGAGCCCTTCAAGGAGGCTGTCTATGCCCAAGCTGATTGAGCTGGCGGACGGCGAGGCCCGCTGGGCCGACGACGCCTTCGTCCACGTCGCCGACGAGGACGCCATTCCCGACGCGGGCGACGTGATCCTGTCGCTGGCCCGCTTCGAGGCCGAAGGCGACGCCCTGCTGTCGTCGAACAGCCGCCGCGTCGGCGTGCGCATCGAGTCCGACCAGGAGGTCGAGGTTCTGGCCTATGACCTGCCGCGCATCGCGGTGGTGGCCCTGGCCTTCCCGAAATACCGCGACGGCCGCGCCTATACCTCGGCCCGCCTGCTGCGTGAGCGGTTCGGCTACCAGGGCCAGGTCCGCGCGGTGGGCGACGTGCTGCAGGAGCAGGCCGGCTTCATGGTCCGCTGCGGCTTCGACGCCTTCGAACCCGCCGACGGCGCGACGCCCGAGGCCTGGACCAAGGCCGCCCGCCGCTTCCGCCACGTCTATCAGCGCGCCGCCGACGACCGCCCTCCTGCTTTCGAGGAACGGCTGGCGTTCGAGGAAAGGGCCTCCTGATGGCTTACGACCAGACCGGCGCGACGGCTCCCGGGCTGGCGGCTCGGCTGGACGCCGAGCTGCGCGACGCCCATCCGCTGACCATCCTGCGCGCCGCCCACGAGCACTTCGGAAACCGGCTGGCCCTGGTCTCATCGTTCGGGGCGGAGTCGGCCGTGCTGCTGCACCTGGCCTCGCAAGTGTCGCCGGCCATCCCGGTGTTGTTCCTCGACACTGGCATGCTGTTTGGCCAGACGCTGGACTATCGCAAGAACGTCGCCGCCCAGTTCGGCCTGACCGACGTGCGCGACCTGCGCCCGGCCTTCGCGGACCTGGCGACCCAGGACCCGAACTCGGACCTGTGGCGCGCCAGCGTCGACGCCTGCTGTAACATCCGCAAGGTGCTTCCGCTGGACCGGGCTTTGGGCGGCTTCGACGCCTGGATCACCGGCCGCAAGCGCTTCCACGGCGGCGACCGCCTGAGCCTGCCGGTGGTCGAGGAGGCCGACGGCAAGATCAAGTTCAACCCGCTGGCCAACTGGGGCAAGGCGGAGCTGGACGCCTATGTGGCCGAGCACGCGCTGCCGACCCATCCGCTGGTGGCCCAAGGCTACGCCTCGATCGGCTGCTGGCCGTGCACCAAGCCCTCCGAGGACGGCCGGTCGGGCCGCTGGGCGGGCCAGGAAAAGACCGAGTGCGGCATCCACGTCGCCCGCGCGCCGGGCGTCGCTTCGAACGTGGGCGGGGATATCTAAGCCGGCAGGCGCACGGATCGGGGCAGGGCCAGGCGCTGAGCGTCGTCGCGAGCCAGGAACCGCAGCTCCACCACCGCGCCGCCGTTGCGCCGGTTGCGGATTGTGATCTCGCCGCCGTGCGCGTCGGCCAGCGCCTTGACCACCGCCAAACCCAGGCCCGAGCCGCCCGTCGCCCGGGTCCGCGACAGGTCCGCGCGCCAGAAACCCTCGAAAGCGCGATGGTCCGCCGGAAAGCCGGGGCCACGATCGGCGGCCTGCAGCACGCATTCGCCATCCTGGACAAAGGTGCGGACCGACAGGCGACCGCCCTCGGCGGCGTAGCGGCGGGCGTTCTCCAGAATCGCCCGCAGCATCTGGCGCACGCGGGCGGGGTCGGCGCGAACGAGGGCGGGCTCCAGATCGGTCTCGACGATCATCTCGGCCGCCGTGAATTGCGGCGCCAGGGCGTGAAGCACCGAGCGCGTTTCCTCGGCCAGATCGCAGTCGGCGACTTCCAGAGACAGGGCGCCGGTCGAGACCAGGCTGACCGTGCGCAGGTCGTCGATGATCCGCGACAGGTCGTGCACCTGGGTCAGCAGCGCGCGCATCTGCGCATCGTCGCGCGGAAAGACGCCGTCCAGCGCACCCTGGATATAGCCGTTCAGCACGGTCAGGGGCGTGCGCAGCTCGTGGGCGATGGCGGCGGATTGGAACCGCATCCGTCGCTCGGAGCTCTCCAGCGCCTCGGCCTGGGCGTTGAAGCCGTCGACCAGGCTCTGCAGTTCGCGGGTCAGCTTCGGCGGCGGGACGATGCGGTGGCTGAAGTCACCGGCGCCGATCTTCTTGGCCCCGTCGGCGACGGCGTTGACGGGCTCGGCGAAGCGATGCGCGATCCGCCCGGCGAACCAGACGCAGAGGGCGATGACCAGCAGCGACAAGACCGCCACGCCCGCGTAGCTCAGCACGATCGCGCGAGTCTGTTCAGCGGCCATCGCCTTCAGCAAGGCCAACATGTCGGCATGGGAAGGGACCTCGTTGCGGTCCAGCTGTTCGATGGCGTGGGCGAGACGGGCGGGAATGCGGCTCTTGATCTCCAGATTGATCAGCCTGTCGATCCCGGCCGAGGCCGTGGCGATAAAGACGACCGCGCAGACCAGCATGCTGGCGACGGCCATGCCCAGGCGGCGGGCGAGGGTGGGCGGGGCCTTCACGTCGCGCCCACCAGGCGATAGCCGACGCCGCGGACATTGACGACGAAGCCCATCGCCCCCGCCGTCTCCAGCTTGCGCCGCAGATTGCTGACGTGACTGTCGACGGTGCGCTCCAGGGCGTCGCTGTCAGGCAGGCAGGCGTCCAGGATCTCGGCCCGACCCAGCACCCGCATCGGCGCGTTCAGAAACTGCACCAGGATGCGAAACTCGCTGAGTGTCAGGTTCAGGGTCGTCGCGCCGGCGTCGCGATCAACCACGCGGGCGAGGTGGGCCGAAAGGTCGGCCTCGATCGGGCCGTGGCGCAGCATTCCGGCTCGGCCGCCGCCGCGGGTCCGCCGCAGCACCGCCTTGACCCGCGCCACCACCTCGGCCGGGTTGAAGGGTTTGACTACATAGTCGTCGGCCCCCATCCGCAGGCCCGTGAGGCGGTCGATGTCCTCGGCCATGGCGGTGGCGAAGATCACCGGCGTGTCGCCGCGCCGCCGCACCTCGGCCAGCACGGCGTATCCGTCCATCTTGGGGATGTTGACGTCCAGCAGCAGAAGGTCGGGATTGAGGCTGCGGTGCTGCTGCAGGGCGACCTCGCCGTCGGTGGCGCAGACCACGCGCAGGCGCTCGCGCTCCAGATAGGTCTGCAGAATGCGGGCGATGTCGGGGTCGTCCTCGACCACGCAGATCAGCGCGTTTTCCATCTTCGGGATCCTGAACCTGGGCCGCGCATCCTGCCGGGGGAGTGTCGAGGTTTCGTGGAGGTTCGGCGAAAGCCTCGCGATCCCCACGCAAGGGCCCGGCGATCGTCGTTCTGGCAAATGAATTAGTCTTAAGGTCGCCCGCACGCGGTCTCCACACTTCCCGCGCAGACCCTCCATCGCCTCCCGCCACCAAGGCTCCACGTCCAGCCGGCCCATCCGCCGGCGTCGTCAACGAGATGGAGTCTCTCTCATGCTGAAAACCACGATCATCGCCGCGGCCCTGCTGAGCACGGCCTTCGCCGCCCCTGCCATGGCCCAGGACGCCGACGCCCTGAGCGGCTTCTACGCTGGGGCTGAGGCCGGCTATGCCAAGCCCAAGACCAAGCTGGACTTCACGCCCAAGACGGGCGCCGCCGCCGCGGGTTCAGCCAACAAGACCGGCTTCGACTACAGCGGCTTCGTCGGTTACGGCGCGGTGGTCGGCGAAAGCCTCTATCTGGGCGGCGAGGCGTCGCTGGGCGCTGGCGGCGGCAAGGCCTCGCGCACCCTGGCCGGCTCCAGGGTGACGATCGATCCGGGCCTGCGCTACGGCGCGGCCGCCCGCGCGGGCTTCGTCATCACCGAAGGCGGCCTGCTGTACGGCAAGGTCGGGCTGGAGCGCCGCAAGGTCGAGGCCTCGATCATCGGCTCCAAGAAGAAGCTGACCGAGAAGGGCCTGGTGTACGGCGTCGGCTACGAACAGCTGCTGACCGGCAACCTGTTCCTCCGGGCGGAAGCCCTGCGCGTGAAGTACGACGACAAGGCGGTGACCTTCGCCGGCGGCGAGAAGCTCAAGCTGGACGGCAATGAGACCCGCTTCAACCTCGGCGCGGTTCTGCGGTTCTAGGCTTGCCTCATGCCGCCCGGGGCTATTCCCCCGGGCGGTACGTCTTCACGGCGTGCTTCTTGACGTCCTCGGGATAAAAATAGACGTCGCGCAGATTGCCTTGGCTGTACCTCAGCGCCTGGTCGTTGAAGTGCGGGGAGGCCGGGTCGCCGCTCTCGCCGCCGGCCGAGACCGCCCGGGCCCGGACCCTGTCGCCGAACTCGACGACGGCCACGAAGCTGTTGCCCAGGGTCCCATAGTACTTCTTGGTCCCCGGCCAGCGCTTGGCCCCGAACGAGGCCAGCGAGCCCCACTGAGCCGAGGTGAACGGCACCGGGAGGCTGGGCTTGGCATCGTCGAAGGTCTGGACGATCGCGCCGTCGTTGCGCTGGAAGCGGTTGATCTGGCCCCACGGCGTCTTCCACGCCCCGAAGTCGGCGACGAGGCGATCGGACGCCTCGGCCAGGGCGGCCAGCTTGTCGGCGACGGTCAGCTTGTCGGCCATGTAATCGTAGGTGTTCAGCCCCTGGGCCTTGGCGGCCGGCGCGGCCTTGGCCCACATCGCCTCGCCCCAGAACACGGCCAGCGAGGTTTCCGTGGACCGGGCCGACCAGCGGCGGTCCCAAGCCTTCAGCGCGGCGACCTGGTCGGCCACCTTGGCCTTCAGCGGATCGCCGTCGGGCGTGGCGGCGTAAGCGGTCTCCAGCGTCGGGATCATCCGCGCGAAGGCCGTCAGGTACGGGTCATAGGCCTTGTCGATCAGCCCGCCCAGGGTGAGGTTCTTGGCGTCCTTCAGCACGAGGTCGGCGTGGACTCCGCGCGGGTTCTCGCCGGCGGAATCCATGTACTTCGGATAGTCGGCCTTCTTGGGGCTGTAGGGGCCGGCGGCCGTGTAGGGCCAGTTGTTGGTGTTGAAGGCCCAGCCGTTCGGTGGGTTCAGCACGTGCGGCGCGTCCTTTAGATCGTGCAGGCCCTTCCAGTCGGTGGCCGGGTCCGAGCCATCCACGGGCTTGGTGTAGTCGAAGCGGTCGTCGCGCACCGGAATGAACTGCGGGTGCAGATAGGCGATCTCGCCCTTGGAGTCGGCGAACAGGGTGTTGTTCGACGAATTGGCCTTCAGCTGCGCCACCTTCATGAAGCTGGCGTAGTCGGTCGCCTTGGTGCGCAGGAACGACTGCTCCAGCGCCGCCATCGGCCTGTTCATCAGGGCGATGCTGATCCACTTGCCATCGGCCTCGCGGACGATCGGGCCGTGATGGGTCTTGAAGACGGTGAAGCGCTTTTCCGCCATCGTCCCGTCGGCGGCGCGGTAAGGGACCGCGATCACCTCGCTCTTCAGCGGGCGCAGTTCCTTGCCGTACTTGTAGAAGTGCTTCCCGTCCTTCTCGACGATGGTCTCGGCGAACTCGTCGACCACGTCGACGCCGCTGGAGGTATGCATCCAGCCGGCCTTGGCGTTGAAGCCCTGGTAGATGAAGAACTGGCCCCAGGTCGTGGCGCCGTAGGCGTTGAGGCCCTCGTCGCTGGCCACCTGCATCTCCGAACGGAAGAAGAAGCTGGTGTGCGGATTGATCAGCAGCAGGGCGTGGCCCTCCAGCGTGTTCTTCGGGGCGATGGCGAAGCCGTTTGAGCCCTTGGGCTCCTTGAACAGCAGGCCCTTCTCGTCGGCGGTCATGGCTAGCTGCCGCTGACCGTAGAAGGCCTCGAGCTGGGTCAGGGCCACCCGCTCGATGTCGCCGCCGATGCTGCCTTCCGAGAAGCTGAGCGCCATCCAGGGCTCGAACTTGGTGATGACGCGCGGCTTCACGTCGGGATGGGTGGCCAGGTAGAAGTTCAGCCCGTCGGCCCAGCCGTTCATCAGCGCCTTCAGCCACGGCGGGCTCCTGGCGTAGTCGGCTTTCAGCACGGCCGGATCGATGAACAGCTTCTGGCGCAGGTCGGCCCAGATCGCCTTCTCGCCTTCCGCCTCGGCCGTGCGGCCTAGCGAGGTCATGAAGTTGGTCTCGACGCGGTTGAAGTCGTCCTCGGCCTGGGCGTAGGCCATGCCGAACACCGCATCGGCGTCGGTCTTGCCGTGGATGTGGGCGATGCCCCAGTCGTCGCGGACGATCTGAACCTTGGCCGCCCGGGCCTTCAAGCCGGAGAGGTCGTCAGCGGCGTTGGCCGGCGAGGCGGCGAGAACGGCGGCGGCCATCAAGGCCAGGACGCTGACGGACAGAACACGCATGAACGACCTCCCGAGCCCATCGAGGGCCTCGAACGGTCATCACCTGTAGGGGGAACATGGCCGAGCGCCAAGACGGCGAAGCTCGGAGGAGGCGGCGGCGCCCGTTATTGCGGCGGGCAGCCCTTGAATTGGCCGACCTGGCTGACCGAAAGGCTGGAAAGATCAATGCCGCGGAGCGTCTTCATCGAGGCGGCGCCGACGCCGCTGAACAGGTCCAGCTTCAGGCCCTTGATCGCGCCGCCGATGTCGGAGGCGTACCAGTAGCCGTCGTGCGTGCCGCCGTCGGGCATGGGCAGGCCGACAGTTTCCTTGATGAAGATCACGGTGCGGCGCGGGATCACCTTGGGATCGACCGCGACGGTGCGCATGGCCGCGACCTTGCAGCCCAACGAGTCGAGCGCGCGGATGCCCTTGGCGCCGGCGTGATACATCGTCGCCTTCATCTTGAACTCGACGGAGCCGGGCAGGGCGCCGCCGCTCAGGGCCGAGGTGATCAGCTCGCCCAGCGGATCGGCGCGCGAAGTCTGGTCGGACGAAGAGTCCGGGCCGGCGGCGGCGATGGCGGGGAAGGCGAATGCGGAGATGACCGCGGTGGCCAAAATTCCGGCGAGCTTGCGTCGCATCGAGGGTGTCCTCTTATCGGCGTATCTGTCGGGCGGCGGTCTGGATATTCGGATCACGGCCCTGTGACAACC
>NZ_JBFUJD010000097.1:0-16946 GCF_056401555.1 Caulobacter sp. P4_E5 | reverse complement strand
CTTCTGGCGCCTGAGCATGTCGCCGGAGAAGGCCGACACGGCGATCGGCACTTCCTGCAGTTTTTCCTCGCGCCGCTGGGCCGTGACGACCAGCTCGTCAAGCGTCGCGGCCTCCTGCGCCGGGGCCGGGGCGGCGACCTGCGCCGCCGCCGGCGAAGCCAGGAACAAAGAGAGCGTCGAAGCGCCGGCGAGCAAGGTCGCACGGCGCAAGGTTTGCGCGATCACCATTCGTTTCCCCCAATGAGCTTCCGCTGGCGCGGGCTCATCCGTGATTGTTGCGACGCRCTAGCGGCGTCTCGCCTAGGGAGCAGCGGCGAGCGTGATCTCGCCAGTGAAGGAAGAATAGACCTCTGATTATCGCAAACGAGATATTTGAATGCTGATTGGGAGCGATGAACTGTCGCACCACGGCCTTGTTCGCGTCTCCGGAACGCAATGCAGTGTTGAGTGAAACCTCGCCATCGCGCGGAAACAACCTCCGGAAATATCACATATGTACAGGATGACTGGACGCGCCCTGAACGCAGCGCTCTAAACAGGACTGCTGTCAGGGTTGGTCCGTCACGCTTGGAACCTTTCGATGCGCCGAGACCCCATCAAATCCGCCGCCCGCACGCTTGAGATTCTCGAGCTCTTCCAGGAGCAACGCACGCCCCTGCGCCTGACCTACATTTTCGAGAAATTGGGTTACCCGCAGTCGAGCACCACGACCCTCCTGAAGAGCATGGTCGTTCTGGGCTACCTGAACTACGACCGCGCCTCGCGCACCTATTTTCCAACGCCCCGGGTGGCGGCGCTGGGCGACTGGGTCAATCATCACCTTTTCGGGTCTGGCGACATCGATCGTCTGGTCACCCGCATTTTCGAGCAGACCAACGAGACGGTGGTGATCTCGTCGCAGAACGACATCTTCATCCAGCACCTGCGGATCATCCAACCTACCCACCCGTACAAGGTGGCGCTGACCGAAGGCAGCATGCGCGTCCTGCCCCACTCGGCCGCGGGTCTGGTTCTGATGAGCCAAATGCAGGTCAAGGCGGTCGACAAGCTCTGCCGGCACATCAACGCCTATCTGGGCGGGACCGGCGACCGGATCGACATCACTCAGCTGCAGGAGCAGCTGGCGTGGGTGCGCCGGGAAGGCTACGGCCTGCTGGCCGCCTTCCCCTTCCCCAACGCCGCAGGGATCGCCATGCCGTTGCCGGCCACCCCGCACGGCGTCCAGCTGACCCTGGGCGTCGGCGGCCTCAACAGCCGCATCGCCCGGCACAAGAGCGAGATCGTGGCGATCATGAACGCGGGTGTGGCCGAATACGGCGAAAGCCTCAAGCGCTATGCCGCGCCCGAGGCTTGAGGTCGCCCGTCTAGGCTGGGTCCGTCGAGATGATGGCGATAGGTCTCGCGAAGCTTCGACTTCAGCAGTTTGCCGGTCGCCGTGTGCGGCAAGGTCTCGACGATGACCACGTCGTCAGGGACCTGCCAGCGAGCCACGCGCGAGGCGAGGAATTGGAGGATCTCGGCCTTGTCCGGCGTGCTCTCGGGCGTCGGCACGATGATCAGCAACGGCCGTTCCTGCCACTTGGGATGGGGCACGCCGATCACGGCCGCCTCCCGCACGTCGGGATGGGCGATGACGGCGTTCTCCAGATCGACCGAGGAGATCCATTCGCCGCCCGACTTGATAATGTCCTTGGACCGGTCGGTGAGCTGCAGGTAGCCATTGGGGTGGATCTTGGCGACGTCGCCGGTCGGGAACCAACCGTCCTCGGCCGTGGCCAGCTCGTCACCCTTGAAGTAGCGCCGCACCACCCAGGGGCCTCGAACCTGGAGATCGCCGATGGCGACGCCATCATGAGGCGCTATCGCGCCGTCGACGTCGACGATCCTGAGGTCGACGCCATAGATCGCACGGCCCTGAAGCGCTTGGACGTCATAACGGGCCTGGCGGTCGAGGAAGGCGTGTTCGGGCAGCGGGGTTCCGACCGTCGCCAATGGACTAGTCTCGGTCATACCCCAAGCGTGGATGACATAGACGCCCAGCATGTAGTCGAAGCGCTCGATCAGGCTGCGCGGCGCGGCCGAGCCGCCGACCAGGACGCGCTCGAGGGCCAGACCCGACAGATCCAGTTCCTCTCGGTGCGTGGCGACATAGTCGAGGAAGCCGAGCCAGACGGTCGGCACTCCCAGACTGAACGTGCAGCGTTCGGCGCGCATCAGGTTGAAGAGGTTTTCCCCGTCAACCGCCGCGCCGGGGAGCACCAGTTTGGCGCCGCACATCGCGGCGCTGAACGGGATTCCCCAGGCGTTCACGTGGAAGAGCGGAGTCACCAGAAGGATGCTGTCGCGCCGGGAGACGGCCATGCCGTCCGCGCCCGTGGCGATGAAGGCGTGCAGGACCAAGGATCGGTGACTGTAGAGGACACCCTTTGGATCGCCGGTCGTGCCTGAGGTGTAGCAGAGGATCGCCCCGGCGTTTTCCGACACGGTGGTCCAGGGCGCGTCGCTGGCCTCGGGCGCGACGAGGTTCTCGTAGCTGATCAGGTTGGGCAGGCGCAGGTCGGGCATGTCCTGAGCGCTGGACAGGCAGACATAGGTCTCGACGTTAGGGGCTTGGACGGCCAGCGGTTCGAGCAGCTTTCCGAAAGCCGGGTCGAAGAACACGATGCGGTTCTCGGCATGGCGCAGGATGAAGGCGATCTGCTCGGGAAAGAGACGCGGATTGACGGTGTTCAGGATCCCGCCGGCCCCGGTGACTCCATAATAGAGCTCCAGGTGCCGGGTGGTGTTCAAGGCCAGGCTGGCGACGCGATCACCCTCGTTGAAGCCGCGGCGCCGAAGCGCGGCGGCGAGCTTGCGCGCACGCGTTGCGACCTTCGCATAGTTGCTGCGGGTCACGCCGCCGGGGTCGCTGGAGACGATCTCGACTTCACCATGGAACCGGGCCGCGTGATCAAGCAGCGAGGACAGCGTCAGGGGCGTATCCTGCATCAGGCCGAGCATGGCTTTTCCTATTGTCCRATGGGCTCTGGCCCGGACCATAGGAGCGGATCGCCCATCGCCGCCGAGCCGGCTGGGTCCGGAGAAGTCTTTTCACATACGCGATACTGGGAAGCCGCGACCGCCAAGCGCTTTCAGCGGTTCACGCGGCGTGCTGTTGTGGGCTCATGACGTGTGCTTCGGCGCCCGTCGAACCGGCGAGAACCGCTTGAAGCGGACGGCGATACGCAACCGGTCGGAGGAAACATGGGACTGAGAACGCCCCGCCGACCGACGCTCGGCGCCTTGATTGGCCAATCAGATCAACTCGCGCCGACGCCCCTGCGTCACGTCGCGCATCTCAAACTCGACTGCCCACCGCCCTGCAGCTGGGATGCGGCGCACGCCCGAGACTTCATCGAGAAGGTCACCGCGTTCGGCGAAGATCCCGATGTCTGCGCCATAGTCCTGCACGGCCGACGCCTGTTCAGCGATGTGCTCGCCGCCAAAACAGCGCCCGACGATGCGCGTTCGGTGGTCTATGCGGCGGTCGCCGGCTCGGCCAAGCCGGTCATTGCCGCCCTCTCTGGCCCCGTCACGGGCTCGGGCTTGGAACTGGCCCTGGCCTGCGCCGCGCGCGTCGCCTCGCCCAACGCCACCTTCTCGAACCTGGCCCGCAGCGAGGGCCATCTCCCCGCCGCCGAGACCCTGATCCGCCTGGCGCGGCTGGTCGAGGTCGAGCGCGCGGCCGATCTTAGCGTCTTCAACGCGGTCTGGGACTGCAAGGCCGCCATCGAGCACGGCCTCGTCGATTTGGTCGCCGCCCGAGATCTCCTCCACGTCGCCGGGAAGCTGGCTTATAGCCTCAATGGCGGGCGAAAGCTCACCCTCAGCGCCGAGCCGGAAGTCGTCGCCGCCAAGATCTATGGCCTGCGCGCCAAGGTCCGCCGCGAAGCGCCGCATCAGGCCGCGCCGATGACGCTGCTGCGGGCGCTGGAGTTCGCAGCGCAGACGCCGGCGAAACGCGCCCGTGTCGAGATCGACCGGCTGGACGAGGCCTTCGCCGCCTCGCCCGAAGCCCAGGCCCTGACCTATGCCGAGCGCGGTCAGGCGACGCTGGCCCGCGCCAACCTCCCCACCGACCTGGCCCACGAACTGGCATGGCCGCTGCTGCGCGAAGCCATCCACCTGCTGGACGAAGGCGCGACACCAGGTCAGATCGACCGCGAGCTTCAGAGGTTCGGCTTTCTCCACGGCCCGTTCACGCGCTCGGATCGTCACGGCATGGAGTCGGTGTTTCGCCGCCAGGCCAGTCTGGCCAATGGCGAGGATTGGGTCACCTATTCGCCAACCCTGGACCTCATGGCCGATGAGGGGCGCATTGGCGGCCCGGACGCGCCCGGCTGGTATCGCCACGGCAGTGATGGCCGCTACACCTTCGAGCCGGAGGTCGATCGGCTTCTCCAGGCGTCGGCCACCTTCCAGCGCTGCGCCCGCGCCCCGATCGACGGCGAGGTCATCGTCGAGCGCTGCCTGACGGCAGCGATCAACGGCACGGCCCATGCCCTCGAAGCGCGTCCCGACCTGTCGCCCAGCCTGGTCGACGCGGTCTGGACGGCGCGGCTAGGATTTCCGAAGTGGCGGGGTGGGCCGCTCTACATGGCCAGGACGCACGCCTGCGATCCGCTCGCATGCTTGGAACGCTGGGCCCGTGTGCGCAACACCGCCGGCGTGGCCGCGCCGCTCTTGCGCCGGATCGTCGCCAATCCCTGAGGCCTCAACGCGAAGTCGCGTCCGGCCAAGCCGGACGCGGCGGTTTCACGCTATTTGCCCTGAAACGCCGGCGGGCGCTTTTCGATGAAGGCCTTGACCGCTTCCTTCGCGTCGTCGCTCTTCGACAGCTTCAGAGTGTTGCCCTGTTCGTAACGATAGCCGTCGCGCAGGCTCAGATTGTCGATGACGTTGAGGCTGTCCTTGGCCGCGGCGACGGCGAGCGGGCTTTTGCTGGCGATTTCCTTGGCGATGGTTCGCGCGTAGTCCAGATATTCTTCGTGCGGCAAAGCCGCCTCGATGAGGCCGCGCCGATAAAGCTCCTCGGCGGGCACGCGCCAGCCGGTCAGCACCATGCGCCGAGCCAGCGAGTGGGGAATGAAGCGCAGGGCGTGCTTGGCGCCGCCGGCCAGGCCGACGTCGATTTCGGGAAGACCGAACACGGCGCGCTCGGAGGCCACGATGATGTCGCAGCTGGCGACGATCCCCAGACCCGCGCCCAGCGCCGCGCCATTGACGGCGACGACGATGGGCTTGCTGCATTCGACCATCGACCAGCTCATCTCGCGCGCCATGCGCTGACGCGCGTAGGCCGTGCCAGCCGGCGCGTCCGGACCCGGGCGGTTCTTCAGGTCGGCGCCGGCGCAAAACGTCTTGCCCTCGGCGGTCAGGAGCACCGCGCGTACGTCGCTGCTTTCGTTGAATGCGTCGAAGGTGGCGGTCAGCTCCAGCATCATCTCGACGCTGGCGGAATTGACCGGCGGATTGGCCAGCGTCACCGTCGCCACGAAGTCTTCGACCTCAACCTTCAAGCACGACATCATTTCCTCCCTACCCGTCACCGGTCGCCGACCGTTTGGCCGAGATTGATAGCCGCTGGCGGCGGGCCGCCGGCATCACGCCGGTCGGAGCGGCCCACATCACATAGGGGATATTGAGCGGGGTGGATTATGGCGACGGATCCCATCCCCAACCGCTGCTAGGCTTCTAGTGCGCCGCGCCGGCGCCAGCATCGAGCCGAGTACAGCATGCTCTCCAAGGCAAAGCCGCGTGTGGTTCTGGTGACGGGCGGGGCCGACGGCATTGGCTGGGCGGCGGCGCAACGCTTCGCGAGCGCGGGCGACCGGGTGCTGATCGCTGACCGCAATATCGAGCGCGCCATCGAGCGGGCCGCGAGCCTGGGTGCGAACCATGTCGCCATCGCCATGGACGTCTCGTCCGAAACCCAGGTTCGCGAAGGGTTCGGCCGTGTGCTGAGCGAGTTCGGCCGCCTCGATGTCCTGGTCAACAACGCCGGCGTGACCGATCCGCAACCGATCGCGACCCTCGACCAGACGGCCGACGAGATCCGACGGCTGCAGTCGATCAATGTGACGGGCGCCTTCCTGGCCGCGCGTGAGGCCGGGCGCATCATGACCGCCCAAGGGCGAGGCGCCATCGTCAACCTCGCCTCCGGGGCGGGGCTCGTGGCGCTGGCCAAGCGCACCAGCTACAGCGCCAGCAAGGCGGCGGTGATCTCCCTGACCCGAACCCTGGCCTGCGAATGGGCGGCGCGAGGCGTCCGCGTCAACGCCGTGCTGCCCGGCTACACGCGCACCCAGATGGTGCAGGATCAACTCGATCGCGGCCTGCTGAGTCCATCGACGGTGCTGGCCCGAATCCCGGCGGGCCGGATGGGCGAACCCGAGGAGATGGCCGAGGGCATCTTCTTCCTGGCCGGCGACGAGGCCAGCTACATCGTCGGCGCGACGCTGGTCATTGACGGCGGCTACACCGTCTATGGCGGCGCCGGTCCGGCCTCGTCCGCCCCCGCGCCGATGGCCGAACCTCGATCGCCTCGCATCGTCGCGGTCACCGGCGGAGCCGGCGGCATCGGCCGCTGCGTCGTCGACCTCTTCAGGACCGCCGGCGACCGGCTGCTGGTCATCGACCGCGATGCGGACGGCGCTCAGGCGCTCGCCGTGGAACTCGGCGAGGACCACCTCGTCGTCCAGGCCGACGTCACCAATGTTGCCGCGATCGACGCCGCCTTCGCGCAGGCCAAGGCGCGCTGGGGCCGCCTGGACGTGCTGATCAACAACGCCGGGGCCGCCGACGCTTCCAAGTCGACCCTGGATCAGACCGCCGAGGACTTCACCGGCGTCTACGATCTCAACTTCAGCGGCCCGCTGAACGCCGCCCAGGCCGCGGCGCGCGTGATGAGCGATGGCGGCGTGATCATCAATCTCGGCTCGATCGCGGGCCTGGCCGCCTTGCCCCGTCGCAACGCCTACTGCGCCGCCAAGGCCGCCGTGACGATGATGACGAGAAGCCTGGCCTGCGAATGGGCCTCGGCTGGCATCCGCGTGAACACCGTCGCCCCCGGCTATATCGACACCCCGGCCGTCCTGGCGCTGACATCGACCGGGCGAGCCCGGCTCGACAAGATCGCCCGGCGCACGCCGATTGGCCGGCTGGGCGACCCGGCCGAGGTCGCCCGGGTCATCGTCTTTCTGGCCTCGCCGGCCGCCAGTTACATCACCGGCGCGACCCTTAGCGTCGACGGCGGCTGGATGGCGTTCGGCGACGCCGGCGACGCCTCTGACACCCTTTGACCCAGATCCCGTGAGCAAGGCCCAAGCCATGTCAGATCAACCGAACCTGCAAGAGCTGTGGGACCGCGAACAGATCCGCGAATGTCTCTATCGCTACTGCCGCGGCATAGACCGCATGGACGAGGCCGCGTTACGCTCGGTGGCTTGGCCCGAGGGCCGCGACCAGCATGGGCCCTTCGAGGGCTCGGCGGCGGCGTTCGTCGACTGGGCGATGAAGGCGTTGCCGCACATCGAACGCAGCGTCCATCACGTGCACAACGTCATGATCAAGTTCCAGAACCCGTCAACCGCGGCGGTCGAGTCCTCGTTCACCGCCCTGCACCGGCAGCCCGACGACGATGAAGCGCTCGTCGTCCTGCACATGTGCGGACGGTATCTCGACAAGTTCGAAAAGCGCGATGGCGACTGGCGCATCGCTGACCGCCAGGTGATCTTCGACTGGATCGAAAAAAGCCCGCCCACGCCCGGCGCCCATCCCGAACGGTTTGGCGGCCGTACGCCCGTCGGCGGCCGCTTCCCGGAGGATCCGCTATACAGGTTCCTGCACCGCGCTCGCTAGCGCAGCGCCGCCGCCGCCGTTGCCGCGACTTCGGCTTCCCGATCGCTACACGCTGACCAAGCGCAGCCAGGGTCGCCACGCATGATCAAGACATCGCTCGTCTATGCGGGCTAGGCTCTGGTGGAAATCGCCGGCTGTTTCAGCTTCTGGATGTGGCTTCGCGAAGGCAAGTCGATCTGGTGGCTGGCGCCGGGCATGGTCTTCTTGGCGCTGTTCGCCTGGTTGCTGACCCTGGTCGACAGCGCGGCCGCCGGCCGAGCCTACGCCGCCTATGGCGGCGCCTGCATCATCGCCTCGCTCGTCTGGCTCTGGCGCGTTGAGGGCGTGCGTCCTGACCGATGGGACGCCATCGGCGACGTTCGGACGCCCGCTCTACGCCAGAAGCCGCCATTGGCCTGCTTCCAGGATGTTGACGCTGGACACTTGTCTTTCAGCTCGCCCACTGCCGCGGTCCCGCCGCGCAAGAAAGGGCTGGCAGCGAAATGCGTTCCGCCATGCGCTCCCTGCCTTATCCGAGATATATAGGATCGTTGCGCTAACGGGGCGGATTTAGCCCGGATAACTCCTCGTGACTTACGCCTCGCCCGTGCCCTTAAGAGCTGCGGTCACCATCCACTAAAGCACTATCGAATAGAGTGAACTGAAAGGACGACGACATGGCTTTGCTCGACGAGCTCAAAGCTGACCAACTAACAGCACGCAAGCTGAGCGACCGTCTGAAGGCTGACGTGCTCACCACATTGATCGGCGAAGCCACGCAGATCACGACCGAAGAATTCAAGCGCGGCGTGACGGAAGTCACTGACGAAAAGGTCGTCGCAACCGTCGCAAAGTTCTTGAAGAACACGAAGCTGACGCTGGAAAACCTCGCGACCGAACGCGCGCGCCTGATCGACGCCGGTGGCGATGTGTCGAAGGTGGACGAGCGGACCAAGGCGGCTGAAGCCGAACTGGCGATCCTGTCCTCGTATGGCCCCAAGCAGATGACGGAATCGGAACTGCGCGAGGCCATCAACGACTTCCGGGCCAAGAACCCCGGCGCCAACGTCGGGGCGATCATGGCCCACCTGAAGACTAGCTTCGGCGGTCAGTATGACGGCAAGGCCGCCAGCACGTTGGCCAAGGCTTAAATTGAGGGTAACTGCGTGTCTGTCCGCTCTCGATGCTCCTGGGTTAGAACGGGATCGCCACCTTCAGCGACAGGGTCTGGTTCCGGGTCCGGTCGCCGAACTGGCCAGTCCAGGCCAGGCGGCCGCTGGCCTTGGGGCCAATGACCGACACGCCCAGCTCGGTATCGAAGGTCGTCTTGTCCAAGCCGGGATTGACCGTGAAACCGCTGGCCGCCGCGGCCGGAGCGCCCTGGAAGGCCGCCTCGAACAGCGCTTTTTCGGCGTCCGACGAATACGTCGCGCCTACTCGGCCATAGGGCCGGTAGACGGCGCTGCGGCCCTTGAACTCGGCGCCGACCTCGACCTTGAAGCTGGCGCGGCCATAGGTGTCCTTCTGGTCCGGCACGACCAAGTTGACCGCGCCGGCGCCGGTTTCGGCGAAGCCCTTGGTATCGACCTTCACGGCGCTGGCTTCGATCATCGGCTTCACATAGGCCCGGTCCGAACCCCAGCGATACGAGGCGCGACCGCTGGCCGCCAGGAAGCTCATGTCCTGTTTGCCTCGGGCGAAGCGCGCGGGTGAAGCCGGCAGCGGAACCAGGCGCCGCGTCTTCATGTCCGACTGGCCGCCGTGGATCGCCAGACCGACGCCGAAGCCGTGGCCCGGGTCGCGCTTGACCACCAGGCCGCCCTGGTAGCGCTGGCCATCGGCGTTGACGCGGCTCTTGACGCCGCCGCCGACGTCCTCGGCCGACAGGGCGCCGCCGACGCGCCAAGCGCCGTCGCCGCTGACCGCCGCCTCGAAGCCGCCGGCCAGGCCGGTCGAGTTCTCGTCATAGGCCATGGCGGCCGAGCTGCCCTTGAGCTCCAGCCAGCGGGCCGAGGGTTTCACCCAGATGCAGCCGCGCTCGGAGACGGTGACGCCCTCACTGGACCGAGGGCAGCTGAACATCGAGTCCGCGAACTGCTGGCTGGCGAAGATCTGCGCCGTCTGCTGGGCGGCATAGGTCTCCGGCGAGAAGCCGTCATAGAACTTCGCCAACTCAGGCACGCTGGGCACATAAAACAGCTCGGCCGTGATCGGCGCGAAGGTCGGCGAGCTGCCGGCCGTCTGGATGGCGTTGATATGGTCGCCCAGCGCCGTCTGGTTGCGGTTCAAGCCGCTGGGCGAGAAGTCGATATCGTATTTGAGGTTCAGGTCCTGGCTAGTCGCGGCCAGGGCGAAGCCCGCCACGGCCGAGATCGGCTTGTTCAGCATCACGCCCGACTGGGTCACCGTGCCCGAGCCGTCCAGGATAGCCACGGTGTGGCTGCCCGGCAGCGCGTAGCCGGGGTTCAGGATGTTCAGCGTGAACGCGCCCTTGATGTCGATCGAGCCGGTCAGTTTCAGTTGGTCGATCTCGCCCGACTTGCCGGTGCGCAACAGGTCCAGGTCGGTCAGCATGTTGCCGGTGGCCGACTGAATGAAACTGCCCTGGACCGCCGTCGTCTGGACCACGCCCGCGTCGCCGGGGCTGAGCAGACCGTGGTTGATCAGATTGCCGCCGTTCAGCTTCACATAGTCCAGCGAGACGAAGAACGACTTGGCGTTGTTGGTGACGCTGTTGACGCCCAGGCCCAGGTCGACATTGCCGATCAGGCCCTTGTTGGCGATGACGGCGTCGTTGCCGCCTGTGCCCGTGACGGCTAGCTTGGAGTCCGACCAGGTCACGCCGTTGAGGGTGAGGGTGTTGTTCTTACCCCCGTCCATCAGGACGCCCATACCGTAGACCGAGCCGCCCTTCACGTCGCCGTTCAGGGTGGCGGTGATGTCGTCGTTGCCGTCCTTCGAGGCGCTCTGGAAGACCGCGCCGATGCCGTTCTTGCCGCCGACGATGACGTTGCCGTTCTGAACGACGGTCACCTTGCCGCCCTCGCCGACGCCTTCCATCGAACCGATGAAGCCCAGCAGCATCTTGCCGCCGAACAGGCCGCCGCCGCCGCCCACCGACTGGGCGAAGATGCCGACCGCGCCGATCCCGGTGACCGTGATGTTGCCGGTGTTGGTCACCGTCACGTCGCCGCCGTTCCCGCCATTGGCGTGGATCGGGTTCAGCTGCAGATCCAGGATGTCGCTGTAGTTCTGGCCGCCGAAGGCCGTGGTGTTGCCCCACGAGGCCAGGCCTAGCGAATAGTCTCCGGCCAGGCCGCCGCCGCCGCCCACGCTCTGGGCGAAAATGCCGGTGGCCCCCGCGCCGGAGGTCGTGATGTCGCCCTTGTTGGTGACGATCACCTCGCCGCCGTCGCCGGCCGAACCGCCGAGACCGGAGAACACTACCTGGCCGACGGCGGACATGATGCCCTCGCCGCCCTGGCCGCCGCCACCGCCCACCGACTGGGCGAAGATGCCGTTGGCGTTCACGCCGGAGGTCGTGATCTTGCCCTCGTTGATCACCGTAACCTTGCCGCCGTCCCCGGCCGCGCCGCCCATGCCGCCGATGCCGATGCCGAACGCCGGCGCCTTGAGCGACTTCACGAACTCGGCCGTGGCTGTCAGGTTGCCGACCGTGGACATGGTCGCGGCCAAACCGCCGCGTTCTTCGTCTTCGCTTTCCGCGTCGGTCGCGCCGCCGACCCCGCCGCCGCCGCCGATCGACTGGGCGAAGACGCCGCGAGCCAGGTCGCCTTCGGTGACGATCGAGCCCTTGTTCTGGACATAGACTTCGCCGCCGTCGCCGGCCGCCGCGCCTTGGCCGCCGATGCTCACCTCGCCGGCCAAGCCCGAGCCGCCAAGGCCGCCGCCGCCGCCCACCGACTGGGCGAAGATGGCATGGCTGCCTTGCCCCACCGTGTGGATCACGCCGTCGTTGAGGACGCGGACCACGCCCCCGTCGCCCGCCGCCGCGCCACTGCCGCCGATGGCGATCTGCGCGCCCTTGCCTTCGCCCTTGTTGATCAGGTCGAGGATGTTGGGGATTTCCTCGCCTTCGGTGGAAACGACGCCGCCGGCGCCGCCGCCGCCGCCGACCGACTGGGCCAGCACGCCGTACGACTGTGCGCCATCGGTATAGATCCCACCCTTATTGTCGACGATGACTTCGCCGCCGTCGCCCGCCGCGCCGCCGTAGCCGCCCAGCGAGACGGAGACCGACGTCTGGCCCTTGGATTTCGAGGACGAGAAGGCCAAGGCGAAGCCCCGGGCGTCACCACCCGCGCCGCCGCCGCCGCCGACCGACTGGGCGAAGACCCCGTGGCTGCCGTCGGCGTTCGAGGCCAGCGTGCCGGTGTTCCCCACCGTCACCTTGCCGCCGTCGCCCGCTGTGCCGCCGAAGCCGCCCATGGCGATCGAGTAGACGCCATTCTTGCCCGCGCCCATCGCGCCGGACACCGAGGTGGCGACGCCGCCGTCGCCGCCGCCGCCGCCCACGCTCTGGGCATAGATCACATGGCTCAGCGAGCCGTCGGTGCGCATATTGCCCGAGTTGACGACCTTGACGTCGCCGCCGTCGTTGCCCTTGCCGCCCGAGCCGCCCATCGCGATGGAGATGTTCTGGCTGCGGTCACCGAACGAGACCGAGCCGCTGCCGCCGGCGAGATATTCGCCCCAATCATCGGAATCGAGCCCGGTCATGCCGCCATGGCCGCCGCCGCCGCCGATCGATTGGGCCAGGATGCCGTGCGACAACTCGCCGACGGTCCAAATGGCGCCGCTGTTGATCACCTCGACGTCACCGCCGGTCGTGCCGTTGCCGCCGAAACCGCCCATGTTGGCGGTCACGTTCACCGACTGGCTGCCCGACAGGGCGATGTTGCCGGCCGAGCCGCCCGCCCCGCCGCCGCCGCCCACGCTCTGGGCGAAGACGCCGATCGAACCGTCGCCCTTGGTGTTGACGGTCTTGGTGGTGGTGACCTTGACGTCGCCGGCCTCGCCCGCGCCGCCRCCGCTGCCGCCCATCGTCAAGCCGATATTGGTCGACTTGGTCGCGCCGAAATTGGCCGCGACCGTGAAGCCGCCCGTGCCGCCGCCGCCGCCGACGCTCTGGGCGAAGACGGCGTGCGCCGCGTCGCCGTGGGTCAGGATCTCGCCGATGATGTCGACCTCGACATCGCCGCTGTTACCGCCCGAGCCGCCCTGCCCGCCCAGGCTGACGCCCAGGGTGACGCTCTTGTTGGTCGCGACCGCGCCGGTCAAGCGACCCGCCCAGCCGCCATCGCCGCCGCCGCCGCCCACGCTTTGCGCGAAGACGCCATGCGCGGCGTCGCCAGTCGTCTCGGCAGCGCCCGTGGCCTTGACCTTGACGTCGCTGGATGTCCCGCCGACCCTGCCGCTGCCGCCGACGCTGGCGTTGAGGGCGACGCTGTTGGTGCTGCCGACCGCCAAGGCGCCCGAGATGGAGAAGCCGCCCGCGCCGCCGCCGCCGCCGACCGACTGGGCGAAGATGGCATGGGCGCCGTCGCCCTTGGTGCCGATATCGCTGCCGCTCTGGACGTCGACCTTCCAGCCGTCGCCGCCCTTGCCGCCGGAACCGCCGACCGTGACCGATGCTGCGCCGGCGTTRCTGCCCGCGCCGACCGCCAGGCCGCCGCTCCAGCCACCAGCCCCGCCGCCGCCGCCCAGGCTCTGGGCCAGGATGCCGACCGCGCGGTCGCCGCCGGTGAGGATAACGCCCTTACTGTCGACATCCACGGCCTTGCCGTCGCCGCCGTCGCCGCCCGAGCCGCCCAGCGCCAGGCTGGCGCCGCCGGCCGTCTTGCCGCCGCCGACGGCCGCACTGACCGAGAAGCCACCTGTGCCGCCGCCACCGCCGACCGATTGGGCCAGGACGCCATAGGAGTCCGCGCCCTTGGTGCTGATGCCGCCAGTGTTGGTCAGATCGACCACGCCGCCGTCGCCGCCGCCGCCGGCCGAGCCGCCGACCGACACCGCGATAGCGCCGGCCACCACGCCGCCAGCCCCGGCAATCGAACCGCTCCAGCCGCCGTGACCGCCGCCGCCGCCCACGCTCTGGGCATGCAGGCCGCTAGAGCGATCGCCGGTCGTGCTGATCGTGGCGCTGTTGGTCACCGTGACGAGATCGCCGTCGCCAGCTCCCGCTCCCGCGCCGCCCACGGCGACCGAGCCGGACAACGCCGCCTTGCCCACCGCAAGGGCCGCGGCGACCGCGAAGCCGCCATTGCCGCCGCTGCCGCCCACGCTCTGGGCGAAGAGGCCTTGCGAGTCCGCGCCGATCGTTTCCAGGTAGCCACTGCTGTTGACCGTGACCGCCTTGCCGTCGCCGCCATCGCCGCCGCTGCCGCCGACGGCGATGCTGAGCGCGCCGAAGGCTCCGACCGCAGCGCCTGCGCCGTAGCCGCCATTGCCGCCGCCGCCGCCGACCGACTGGGCGAAGATCGCGGCCGCGCGCTCGCCCGCTGTGCGGATGTCACTGCCTGCGCCGGCATTGACCGTGACGATGTCGCCGTCGCCACCCTTGCCGCCCGTGCCGCCGACCGAAATGTTCAGGAAGGCCCCGACGCTGGCCGCGCCGCCGCCGTTGCCGCCGCCGCCGCCCACCGACTGGGCGAAGACGCCGATCGAGCGGTCGCCGCCCGTCCGGATCTTGCCGCTGTTGCCGATGTCGACCACGCCGCCCTTGCCGCCATCGCCGCCCGAGCCCCCGATCGAGATCATGCCGCCCGCGCCGCCGCCGTCGCCGCCGCCGCCGCCCACGCTCTGGGCGTAGATGGCCGAGGCGTCGGCGCCGCTGGTCGTCAGGGAGCCGGTGTTGCCGACGGTGACCTTCTTGGAATCGCCGCCGCCGCCGCCAATGCCGCCGACCGCCGCGAGGCCGGCCGCGCCGCCCCCATCGCCGCCACCGCCGCCGACGCTTTCGGCGAAGATCGCCTGCGAGCCTTCGCCATGGGTGGTGATGACGCCGGCGTTGTTGACCGTGACCTCGCCGCCGTTGGACGTGCCGCTGCCGTTGCCGCCGATCGAGACCAAACTGGAAGCCGAGCCGCCCGAGCCACCGCTGCCGCCAATCGACTGGGCCAGGATCCCGCGCGAATAGGCGTTCCAGGTCTCGATGACGCCCGTGGCGCCGTTGGTGACCTGGACCGAGCCGCCGGCGCCGCCGTGCGAGCCGCCGCCGCCCAACGAGAACAGGCTGATGCCGGTGTCACCGCCATCGCCGCCGCCGCCGCCGACGCTCTGGGCGAAGATCGCGTCGCCATTGATCCCTTTGGTGGTAATGGCGCCGTTGTTGGTCACCGTCACCTGACCGCCGTCGCCGGCGCTGCCGCCGTTCGAGGCGTAGCCGGCCGCGAAATAGGAGTCGCCGCCATTGCCGCCGAAGCCGCCCAGGCTGGCGGCGCGGATGCCCTTGGAGAACTTGCCGTTCACGGCGATCGACGCGCCGGCCTCCGTATAGACCGACACCGCGCCGCCGATGGCGCTGTTGCCGCCGCCGCTGCTGCCGCAGATCGCAACGTCACAGCTGCCGGCGCTGCCGCCCGGACCGCCGACGCTGGAGGCGAAGATCCCGTTCGCGTTGCTTCCGTTCGTCACGATGCCGTTGGCGCCGAGGTTGACGCTGACCGCGCCGCCCGCGCCGCCCTGGCCACCGTCGCCGGCCGAGCCGACGCCCACGGCGAAGTTGCCGCCGTTGCCGCCCCCTCCGCCGGCGCTGATCGCCACAATGCCGTGCGCGTCGTCGCCGCTCGTCACGATGTCGATCAAGGCGTCGAGCGTGACGCTGCCGCCGCCGCCGCCCCAGCCGCCGTCGCCGCCGCTGCCGCCGCCGCCCGCGTTGCCGCCATTGCCGCCATAGCCAGCCCGGGTGGAGACGAGAATCCCCGTCTGACCCGTCTCGACCACAACGTGATCGGGATCCTCTACGGTGAGCGTCAGATTGGCCGAGCCGTCCCCCGTGTCGCCGTCCGACCAGGCGCCGCCGCCGCTGCCATTGGCGGCCTGATCCTTTAGCGGCGCGATGCTAATGGGCGGCTTGGCCGCGGCCACGATCAGCGCGTCCTGAACCGCGAAATGACCGATCGCTGAGCTCTTGGGCAGGCTGGCGGCGACAGGGGTGACGAGCAACGACGCCGCCCCCGAACCTGCGACCAGCGCCTTGCTGATCGCGCCGAGCATGGCGCGCGCGCGCGCATCCAGCTGTTCGGCGCGCTGGCGAGCTCGCCGGTCGCCCCGCTGCGACAAGACAACGACGGCCGCCAGCTCTGGCAAGGGCGAGGTCAGGGCTTGAGCCAGCTCGCCCAAGGCCGCGTAGAGCGTGAGCAGCGTCTCGTTGGACAACTTGCCCCGCCCAAGCTGATGGATGATGACCCCACGGGTCGCTTCAATCGCCGGCAGAGATGGCAAGAAGCGTTCGCGCAAGGCCACGGCGGTGGCCACATCGGCGCTTTCGGCGCGGATCCGCGCGTTAAGCTGAGCCAGGGCCGAGGTGAGTTTCGCCAGGTGATCGGCGCGCGCGACAGCTTGGTTCACGATCTTTTCTTCCCCCCGGAGACGTTAGCCCTGGGGCCATCGACCTTCTTGAACGAACAGCGTGACCTCATAAAGCATCGTCAACCGTCGCGTGATAATTAACGCTATGGATTATTCATGAATTTTCTGACCTGGCCCTCCTTTGATCGCCGCGCGACGCTTGCGCTCTATTCGTAAGACCACTCCTCCTGCGGGTCACCTAAGCGGATTGTCAGGACAGCCCAGGAGGACGGCGGCGCTCTCGCGCGTAGCTGTTAACGAACCGCCGAGCATCCGCTGGAATTTGCACATCCTATGAAGCCGGTTATGCATGAGCTTCAGTCCCAGTCGGGCGATCAGGAGGCTCGGATGGCCGTTACGCGACGGGAGGCAATGCTTGCCGGCGTGGCGGCGGCGATTGGCGGCGACGCCGCGATCGCGGCGCCCCGACGGCTTCCCAACATCGTCTTCATCATGGCCGACGACCTGGGTTGGGG